>NZ_WWIC01000010.1:0-295 GCF_009872555.1 Streptomyces sp. SID5643 | reverse complement strand
ACGGGAGGAGATCCTGTGCGCCGCCTTCGCCGAGGTGCTCGGCCTGGGGCGGGTCGGTGTGGATGACAGCTTCTTCGCTCTCGGCGGGCATTCTCTTCTCGCGGTACGGCTGGTGAGCCGGATTCGTGCGGTGCTGGGTGTCGAGGTGCCGTTGCGGGACCTGTTCGAGGCGCCGACGGTTGCCGGTCTTGCCGGGCGTCTGGCTGGGGCTGACGAGGCTCGGCTGGAGTTGTCACCGCGGGAGCGTCCGGAGCGGGTGCCGTTGTCGTTCGCCCAGCAGCGGCTGTGGTTCATC
>NZ_WWIC01000091.1:0-414 GCF_009872555.1 Streptomyces sp. SID5643 | reverse complement strand
GGAGGTCGTGGAGGATCTGCTGGCGCTGGCCGATGGTGGGGCCGGGGTCGGGGATGTGAGTCTGGTCAGTGGTGTGCCGTCGGCGTTTGCGCAGGTGGTGGCCGGTGGTGGGCTTTCCGTGCGGCCGCGGACGGTGGTGCTGGCGGGTGAGGCGCTGACCGCGGACGTGGTGAGCGGGATTCGCGGGGCGTTGCCGGGCGTGCGGGTGGCGAACATCTACGGCCCGACCGAGGCGACCGTGTATGCGACGGCCTGGTACACCGACGAGGACGTCGAGGGGCCGGTGCCGATCGGTCGGCCGATCTCCAACGCCCGGGCGTACGTACTGGACAGCCGGCTTCGCCCGGTGCCGGTGGGTGTGGCGGGTGAGCTGTATATCGCGGGGTCCGGTCTGGCCCGGGGTTATCTGGGTCG
>NZ_WWIC01000090.1:0-4534 GCF_009872555.1 Streptomyces sp. SID5643 | reverse complement strand
GCCGCCCGCGCCCGGCGCCGGCACGTCACTCCGGCGGCTCGCGGAGGAGGCATCGCCCCGGCTGCCCGGGGAGAGCGGCTCGCTCCGGCGGTCACCCGACGGGGCTTCGCCCCTGCCGCCCGCGGTGGGCATGTCGTTCCGGTGGCTCCCGGACGGTGCTTCCGCCCGGTTGCCCGGGGACGGCACCTCACTGCGGCGCCTCCCCAGGGGGGCCTCGCCCTGACTGCCCGCGGACGGCACGTCACTCCGGTGGTCCCCCGCGCGGGCAGCGTCCCCCGGTCCCGGCGGCGGCACCTCACTCCCGGAGGGCGCGTCGCCCCGGTTGCCCGGGGACGGCACCTCCCTGCGGCGATCACCCGGCAGGGCTTCACCCACGAGGCCGGCAGGCCGGGCACCGCTGCCCCGCTCCCACTGCCGCGGCGCGTCCGATGGCGCCCCAGCACCCCCGCTCTCGATCCGAGGCGCCCCGCCCTGACCCGGCACCACGGCCGGATCAGCCGGGCCGCGCCCGGAGGCACCGGGCGTGCCCCAGGCCGCCGAGCCGTAGGCGTGCTGCGTGGGGCCCGAAGGGCCGGCCGGTCCCGGATCCGCCACGGAAGAGGGAGAGGGGGACACCTCTCTCTCCCCGGCGGGACCGGCCACGCGCACGTGTCCCTCGCCGTCCGGCGTCGTCTCCACCCGGCCCCCGGGCCCCCCGGCCGGGGCAAGCCGCAGGGCCGACTCGCCGATCCGCAGCAGCGCACCCGGCGTGAAGGGGACCACCCGGGCGCCGACCCGCGCGCCGTTCACCGTGGTGCCGTTCGTGGAGTCCAGGTCGGCGACCGCGACGCGCCCGTCCGCGCTCACCGTCACCGCGCAGTGCAGCCGGGAGACGTCCGGGTCGTCGAGCGGCACGTCGGCGTCGGCCGAGCGGCCGATGCGGATCTCGCCGCCGTGCAGCAGATGGACGCCGCCGGCGTCGGGGCCGGCCACAACCTGGAGCTGGGCCGGGGCGTCGTCCAGCTCGGGGTGCGGCTCCGGCTCGCCGGGTGTGCCGACGGACAGCACGGCACCGTCGGTCAGCGGGGGCTCGCCCAGCGTGCAGCGCTGCGCGTCCAGCCGCTGCTCCCCGGCGTACAGCACGGGCGTACCCGAGCCGTCACCGCCGGAGACCACCTGGACGAGCGCCGACGCCACCGCTGCGAGTGCCGTACCGGCGGGGGCGGTGACCAGGACGTCGCTGCGCGGGGCGCGGTCCGGCGCCGGCGCCGACGGGCCCAGCGGATCTACGACGGTCAGCCGGATCTGCATCGCCGTCAGCGGTCCCTTCTGCCCGGGCGCGGAGTCCCCCACCCCGCCCCAGCACGTCGGCCAGTACTGCCAGCATCCTCGCACCTGCCACTGACAGCGCGCCCCTCGCTCCGGAAAAGGTGATCTTGATTGGTCGGCTCTGCCCGCAAAAGTGCCTGAGAGATGACCCACAGGCGACCTCTTGAGATCAGTCACGTTCGTTCCCGGCAACCACAAGACCGAGGTGAGCGTCTTTCCTTCGAACGAGTGTGAGGGCGGCTACGTAAGACCCACAGAAAGACGACACCCCGGTCTTCGGCCCCCCGGCACTACAGTGGGTCGGACAGGCCAGCAGGCAAGGCAAGCACCAGGGAGCGCATGACGTGCGGCCGGTAGGCAGCAAGTACTTGCTCGAGGAGCCGCTCGGACGCGGCGCCACGGGCACCGTCTGGCGAGCCCGCCAGCGCGAGACCGCGGGCGCCGAGGCGGCCGTGCCGGGGCAGCCCGGCGAGACCGTCGCGATCAAGGTCCTCAAGGAGGAGCTGGCCGGCGACCCGGACATCGTCATGCGGTTCCTGCGTGAGCGCTCCGTCCTGCTCCGGCTGACCCACCCGAACATCGTCCGGGTCCGCGACCTGGTGGTCGAGGGCGAACTGCTGGCGCTGGTCATGGACCTCGTCGAGGGCCCCGACCTGCACCGCTACCTGCGCGAGAACGGGCCCTTCACCCCGGTCGCCGCGGCCCTGCTCACCGCCCAGATCGCCGACGCGCTCGCCGCCAGCCACGCCGACGGCGTCGTCCACCGCGACCTCAAGCCGGCCAACGTCCTGCTCCAGCAGTACGACGGGCAGATGCACCCGCTGCTGACCGACTTCGGCATCGCCCGCCTGGCCGACTCCCCGGGGCTGACCCGCACCCAGGAGTTCGTCGGCACGCCCGCCTACGTCGCCCCCGAGTCCGCGGAGGGCCGTCCGCAGACCTCCGCCGTCGACATCTACGGCGCCGGCATCCTGCTGTACGAGCTGGTCACCGGCCGCCCGCCGTTCTCCGGCGGCTCCGCACTGGAAGTGCTGCACCAGCACCTGAGCGCCGAGCCGCGCCGCCCCTCCACCGTCCCCGACCCCCTGTGGACGGTCATCGAGCGCTGCCTGCGCAAGAACCCCGACGAGCGGCCCAGCGCCGTGAACCTCGCCCGCGGCCTGCGCGTCGTCGCCGAGGGCATCGGGGTGCACGCGAACTCCGCGCAGATCGCCGCCGCCGAGGGCGTCGGCATGCTCCTCGTGCCCGACCCGGCCCCCGCGCCGGTGCCGGACACGCCCGGCGCGGCCGACCCGACGCAGGTGCTGCCGCACGGCGCAGGCTCGTACGACCCGAACGCCGCGACCAGCGTCATGCCGCACACCGGCGGCCCGGCCGGCGCCGCCGACCCCACCGCCGTCATGAACCACCGGGGCGCGGCCGACCCGACCGCCGTCATGCCGCCGGTCCCGCAGGGTTCGCCCGGCCAGCAGGGCGGCCCCGAGGACCCGCACCCCTGGCAGAACCAGCTGCGGGCGGCCCGCGACCGCAACGAGCAGACGCAGGTCCAGTACCTCGACCCCGGCGAGGACCCGCTGCGCCGCCGTCCCCAGCGCCAGGTGGCCCGGCCCCAGCAGCAGCCCCCGCGCCGCCAGGCACCCCCGCCCGGGCCCGGCTACGGCCACCCGCAGCAGCAGCAACCCCAGCAGTACGCCCCGCAGCCCCAGCGGCCCCAGCCGCCGCAGCGCTACGCCCCGCCCGCGCCGCCGGCCCAGCCGCAGCAGCCCCAGCGGCCGCAGCGCGAGCCCCGGCAGCCGCGGCAGCGCAGCGCCAACCCGATGCGGATCCCCGGGCTCGGCTGTCTGAAGGGCTGCCTCTTCACGATCGTCATCCTGTTCGTCGCGGGCTGGCTGATCTGGGAACTGAGCCCGCTCCAGGACTGGATCGGCACCACCAAGGGCTACTGGGACCAGCTCACCGACTGGTTCAGCACCGTGACCGGCTGGTTCGAGAAGCTCGGGAGCAGTTCCGGCACGAACTGACCGGAACCACCCTGCGGGGTTGGTGATTTGTCGACACCCGGCGGGTGATTTCGGCTTCCACGGTGAAGGTTGGCTCTCCGGACGCGTAGTTTTAGCGACAACACGCGTCGGTAGGAGCAGCCTTGGCACGGAAGATCGGCAGCCGGTACACCGCCCACCAGATCCTGGGGCGGGGCAGCGCCGGCACGGTGTGGCTGGGCGAGGGGCCGGAAGGTCCCGTCGCCATCAAGCTGCTGCGCGAGGACCTGGCGTCCGACCAGGAGCTCGTCGGGCGCTTCGTCCAGGAGCGCACCGCTCTGCTCGGCCTGGAGCACCCGCACGTCGTCTCGGTGCGCGACCTGGTCGTCGACGGCAACGACCTGGCGCTCGTCATGGACCTCGTGCGCGGCACGGACCTGCGCACCCGCCTCGACCGCGACCGGCGCCTGGCCCCCGAGGCGGCCGTCGCGATCGCGGCCGACATCGCCGACGGACTGGCGGCCGCGCACGCCGCCGGCGTCGTGCACCGGGACGTCAAGCCGGAGAACGTCCTCCTCGACATGCAGGGCCCGCTCGGCCCCGGCGGCTCGCACCGCGCGCTGCTGACCGACTTCGGCGTGGCCAAGCTCATCGACACCCCGCGCCGTACCAAGGCCACGAAGATCATCGGCACTCCGGACTACCTCGCCCCGGAGATCGTCGAGGGCCTGCCCCCGCGCGCGTCCGTCGACATCTACGCGCTCGCCACCGTCCTGTACGAGCTGCTGGCGGGCTTCACCCCCTTCGGCGGCGGCCACCCCGGCGCGGTCCTGCGCCGGCACGTCACGGAGACGGTCGTCCCGCTGCCCGGCATCCCGGACGAGCTGTGGCAGCTGCTGGTGCAGTGCCTGGCCAAGGCCCCGGCCTCCCGGCTACGGGCCTCGGAGCTGGGCGCCCGGCTGCGGGAGCTGCTGCCGATGCTGGCTGGCATGCCCCCGCTTGAGGTCGACGAGCCCGACACCGAGTCCGCGGAGGACCCCGACCGCGAGGACCAGCCCGCCGGACCGGCCCCGGAGCGGGTCCGGCGACGGGGCGCGGTCCCCTTGGTGCCGGGTGCGAAGCCGGCCGACTCCAACCGTGACACCCACACCTCGATGCGCGTCCCCGCCCCCGACGAGCTGGCCGGCGGCGCCCACGGCACGGCCCGGGCCCCGCGCACCGCGGGCACCCCCCGCCCCGGCTCGGCC
>NZ_WWIC01000089.1:0-31631 GCF_009872555.1 Streptomyces sp. SID5643 | reverse complement strand
ACCACCCCCGCGACGGCCGCTCCCAGCCCCTCCGGCCGCGCCGCCGGCACCCCGGCCCGGGCCGCCAGGGTCAGGGCCAGCCGGGCGAGGGTCGCGGAGACGACGGCGGCGTACGCGCCCCGGGCCCAGGACGCGTCGTACGCCTGGGCGAGCGCGGCGACCTGCGCGAGCAGGGTGAGGACGAGGGTGATCACCCCGAACGGCCCGATGTCCGACTGCTTCATGATCCGCAGCGCGTCCTCGGCGGGCTTCCCGCTGCCCAGCCCGTCGGCGGTGTCCGCGAGGCCGTCGAGGTGCAGCCCCCGGGTGAGGACGGCCGGGACGGCGACGGTCGCCACGGCGGCCAGCGGCGCGCCCGCGCCGAGGAACAGCAGCACCAGCCCGAGCCCGGCCGCGGCGCCGCCGACCGCAAGCCCGGCCAGCGGAGCGCACAGCATGCCGCCGCGGGCGGCCTCCCGGTCCCACCGCGTCACCCGGACCGGGATCACCGTGAGGGTGCCGAAGGCGAAGCGGAGGCCGTCGAAGGGCGGGATTCCGGGCACCGGCGCAGGCTACCGGCTGGTCAGGAGAGAGGGCACGGCAGCCGAGGATAAAGTGCGCATATGGGATGGTTCGAGCGGAACATCATGGAACCCGGCAAGCTGCCACTGCTCCTCGCCCTCGTCTCGTTCGTCCTGACCTTCCTGATCACCCGGGCCATCACCCGCCTCATCCGGGCGGGCAAGGGCCCCTTCGGCAACGTCAGCAGCGGAGGCGTCCACGTCCACCACGTGGTCCCCGGCGTCATCCTGACGATCGTCGGCGGCTTCGGCGCGGTCGCGGGCGGCCAGTACGGGTTCGGTTCGGCGCTGGCAGCGGTGATCTTCGGAATCGGCGCAGGCCTCGTGCTGGACGAGTTCGCCCTGGTCCTGCACCTCGCCGACGTCTACTGGACCCCGGACGGCCGCAAGAGCGTGGAGATGGTCGTCCTCACCGCGTCCCTCGTCGGCCTGCTCCTGCTCGGCTTCTCGCCGCTGGGCGTCAACGACCTCAACGAGGACCAGCAGCAGAATCGCGCCGTCGCCCTCGTGACCGTCCTGGCGAACTTCCTGTTCGCCCTCATCGCCCTGTTCAAGGGCAAGATCCGGCTCGCCGTCCTCGGTGTGGTCATCCCGTTCGTCGCCCTGGTCGCGGCCCTGCGGCTGGCCCGGCCCACCTCCCCGTGGGCCAAACGGTTCTACCGGAACCGGCCCCGCGCCCGGGCCAGGTCCGCCCTGCGCTCCTATCGCCACGACCGCCGCTGGGCGGCCCCCTCGCGGGCCTTTCACGACTGGCTCGGCGGCGCTCCCGACCCCGAGCCGGCCCGGTCCCTGGAGCGCCGCTGACGCACCTCGCCGACCCCGCACAGCACCAGCACCGCCGTGATGGCGGCGAGGTGCTCCTTGCCCGCGAGGTTCTCCTTCAGCACCACCTCGACCACCATCGCCACGACCACCGCCGAGGCCGTGACGTACGCGCGGTAGCGCCACCCGAGGAAGACGGCCAGCCCCACCACCGCCGCCGACGGCCCGGTGTCCACGACCCAGGCGTCCGAGGCGGGCAGGCCGAGCGGGGAGTGCGGGCCCAGCCGGATGCCCAGGCGTGCGTACAGCGTGCCCGCAAGCGTCGCCGGGTAGGCGAGGGCCAGCGTCCGCCACGGGCCCAGGCACAGCTCGGCGATGCCGAACACCAGCAGGATCTGCCCGAGCGCGCCCCAGACCGGCAGGTCGAGAGCGGGCACGAACAGCGACAGCGGTGTCCGCAGCAGCGCCGACCACAACGGGTCCACGGCCCGCACCCCGCCGGCGTCCTGCACGAACCGGTTACCCCACGCCTGGCCGTGCACGAGGTGCAGCACGGCCGTGAGGCACACGGCCCCGACCGCCAGGGGCACGGCCCGCCACCGCCGCTCGGCCAGCGGCCCGCGCACCGCGGCGTACAGCCGTCCCCATTCGGCGCGGGCCCAGCGGGCGAGCGTGGTCATCCGGCGGTCGTCCTCGTCCGTACGCGGCGGTGTCTGGGGGTGTCCGCGACCCAGTCAAACCGACACCACGTTCCAAGATCGACCGGAACGGGACGAAGTTGAGCCAGGCGTGAGTGACCTGGATCTCGGGAGTGCTACTGCTCGGCGGCCGCCTCCGTCACCTCCGTCGCCTCCGGCTCGGCCGGTGCCTCGGACTCCTTCGGCTTCTCGGGCAGCTCCGCCGCCAGCGCGGCCGAGGCCTGCACGAGGGGCAGCGCCAGCAGACCGCCCGCACCCTCCCCGACGGTCACCCCATGGGCCAGCAGCGGCTCCAGGGCCATCCGGTCCAGCGCCTTCGCCTGCCCCGGCTCCCCGCTGTCGTGCGCGGCCAGCCACCAGTCCGGCGCCCGGAACGCGATCCGCTGCCCGACCAGCGCGCACGCGGCCGTCACGACCCCGTCGAGCACCACCGGCAGCTTGCGCACCGCGCACTGCAACAGGAACCCCGTCATCGCGGCGAGGTCGGCACCGCCCACCGTCGCCAGCAACTGCAGCTGGTGTCCGAGCACCGGCCGGGCCCGGCGCAGCGCGTCGCGGATCGCCGCGCACTTGCGCATCCACGCCAGGTCGTCGATCGCCAGGCCGCCGCGCCCCGTGACGACCGACGCGTCGACCCCGCACAACGCCGCGACCAGCACGCTCGCGGCCGTGGTCCCGCCGACGCTCACATCGCCGAGCACCACCAGGTCCGTGCCCGAGTCGGCCTCCTCATCGGCCACCGCGATCCCCGCCCGGAAGGCCGCCTCGGCCTCCTGAAGGGTCAGCGCGTCCTCGATATCGATCCGCCCGCTGCCGCGCCGCACCCGGTGCCGTACGACGTCCTCGGGCAGCGTCTCCGGGTCGCAGTCCAGAGCCATGTCGACGACCCGCACCGGCACGCCCAGCCGCCGGGCCAGCACCGACACGGGCCGGCCGCCCTCCAGCACCTCGCGCACCAACTCCCCGCCGCTGCCCGCCGGACGGGCCGAGACGCCCAGCCCGGCGACGCCGTGGTCACCGGCGAAGAGCACCACCCGCGGCCGTTCGACCGGCCGCACCGGCACGGCCGACTGCGCCGCCGCCAGCCACTCACCCAGTTCGTCGAGGCGGCCCAGCGACCCGGGCGGCACGACCTGTCGCTCCCGGCGCGCCTCGGCGTCGCGGCGGATCCCGCCGTCCGGACGCTCGATCAGATCGGTGAAGTCGTCGAGATTAAGCGAGCTCATTCGCCGAACAGTACCGGCCCCGGTCGAACAGCACGGCGCCACATCACCCCTCCGTCACGGCGACGTCGTTGCACCCAAGATCGGCATCCCATACGTTCCGTTTTGCAGCGGATTGTCGTACGTGTTGCGTGCGACGTCCCCGCCGTACGTCCATGCCGTACGCCGTCGCCCCCGGGAGCCGCCCATGCCCGCACATCCCGCCTCCTCCGCACCCCCCGCCACCCAGACGACCGCACGGGTCCACGAACCGCGCCGGGAGGACTGCCCCTGGTGCGGCTCCGGCCGGCTGCGCAACCGGCTGCGCACCGGTGACCTGCGGCAGTACAAGCCGGGCGGCTTCACCGTCGACGCCTGCCGGGACTGCGGCCACACCTTCCAGAACCCCCGCCTCACCCCGGAGGGCCTGGCCCTCTACCACCGCACCGCGCGCGGTGCGCCCAGGGACCCGGCGAGCGACGGCCTGCTCGCCCTGCGGAGCAGCCCGCGCCGCCACCGCTCGGCAGCCCGCGCCATGCTGCGCTGCGGCGAACCGGAGAGCTGGCTCGACGTCGGGACGGGCCACGCCCGCTTCCCCGCGACGGCCCGGCAGTTCTTCCCGTACACCGCCTTCGACGGCCTGGACCCCACCCCGCGCGTGGTCCGCGCCCGCACGGCCGACCGTGTCGAGGAGGCCCACGTCGGCCGCCTGACGGACCCCAAAGTCGCCGGCCCCCTGCGCGCCCGCTACGACGTGGTCAGCATGCTCCATCACCTGGAGGGCACGCCGGACCCCCGGGCGGAACTCCGGGCCGCCCTCGCAGTCCTGCGCCCGGGCGGCCATCTGCTCGTCGAGACCCTCAGCCCCCGCAGCGTCTTCGCGGCCCTGCTGGGCCGCTGGTGGCTCCCCTACGACCAGCCGCGCCACCTCCACCTCCTGCCCCCGCAGAACGTCCGCGCGGAACTGGAGTCGGCCGGCTGCGCGATCCTGACGCTCGACCACCGCCCGGTCCACGTCCCCCACGACCTCGCGGGCGCCACGTCCCTGGCCCTCTCGCACGCCCTGCCGGCCCCGGACACCCCCTGGCGGGCCATCCCGCCGCCCCCCGTCCAGCGGCATGCCCGGACCGCGCTGCTCCGCGCCGGCCTGCCCCTGGTGGCCGTGGCCGCGCTGGCCGACCACCTCATCGCCCCGGTCGCCCGCCGTACGCGCTTCGCCAACACGTACCGGGTGATCGCCCGCAAAGCTCCGTAGCCCGGCGTAGGGGCAGCCGTGGGGCCCTGTCAGCCCCGCAGCACCACGGCCTGCCCCGCCACCACCAGCAGCACGTGCTCGCACTCGTCGGCGAACCCCGCGTTCAGCCGGCCGAGTTCGTCCCGGTAGCGCCGCCCCGACGCCGTCGACGGCACGATTCCCGACCCCACCTCGTTCGACACGGCGACCACGGTCCGCCGGGTGACCCGCACCGCCTCCGTGAGCTCCCGCACCCGCTCCCGCAGCACCTTCTCGCCCCGCTCCGCCCACACCGCGTCGTCCCAGGCCCCGGCGGCGTCCATCGCGTCCGTCAGCCACAGCGACAGACAGTCGATGAGCAGGGGCGGCCCCTCCGCCTCCAGCAACGGCACCAGGTCGCAGGTCTCCACCGTCTGCCACGACCCCGGCCGCCGCTCCCGGTGGGCCGAGACCCGCGAGGACCACTCCGTGTCGCCGTTGCGCGACCCGCCGGTGGCCACGTACAGCACGTCCGGGAAGGCCTCCAGCCTCCGTTCGGCCTCCACCGACTTGCCCGACCGCGCCCCGCCCAGCACCAGCGTCCGCCGCGGCACGTCCGGCACGTCCTCGTACGCCCCCACCACCAGCGTCACCCCGTCCGGCACGGCCCGGGCCCCGGCCGCCGCGAGCCGCCGCCCCAGCTCCGGCCCCGGTGGCACGTCGTGGTCCAGATGGACGGCGACCACGTCGGTCGTCGGCCCGACCGCCCCCACCGCCCGCAGCTTCGCCAGTGCGTCCGGCCGCCCCACGACGTCGGCCAGGACCATGTCGTACGACTCGGCCGGCCCCTCCAGGCCCGCCGGCGCCCCGCCCGGCGGCAGATACAGCAGCCGTTGCCCCTCCGGCCCGGTCACCGCGTAGCCCGTGCCCGGCGCGTCCAGTGCCACCGCCCGTACCCGGTGCCCCGTCAGCAGCGTCAACTCCCGTCCGTCCGGCACCCGTCCGGGCTGCGGCAGCCCCGCGGGCACCTCGACCGCCGGCCCGTCGTGCGGATGCGACAGCAGCACCTGCCGGACGCCGGTCAGGGAACGGCCCGCCCGCGCCGCCGCGAACGCCGCGCCCGGCGTCAGGTCGAGCAGCAGCGCCCCGTCCAGGAGCAGAGCGGTGGCCGCCCGCGCGTCGGGACCGAGGGCGGCCGCACAGGCCGCGCAGGGACAGTCGGGGCGGGGCAGCCCCAAGGGCGCGCCGGTGCCAAGCAGAGTCAGTTCCACGCCCCGATTCTCACCCGCGAGCATGGAACACGCGTGATGGAGACGCCCCTGGAGGGGCGCGGGGAACTGCGCGAGCAACCCCCGCGAGCCGGCACCCGGCCGATGACCCGCACCCCCGCAAGCCCTGTAACGCCCCATCCGGCGGAGCGCTTACGCTCTGAGAGGGAGCCGGACCAAGATCCGGCTTTTGCTGTGCAGTGTGCTCACACACATGGGAGGCGTACATGGCGGCATGGACGTGGCGGTTCGAGAAGACCGACGGGACGGAGGTCCAGCCCGCGGTGCCGCCGGAGGAGTTCCCCACCCAGGGGGACGCCGAGTCCTGGATCGGGGAGCACTGGAAGGCCCTCCAGGAGGGCGGTGCCGATCAGGTGCGGCTGTTCGAGGACGCCACGGAGATCTACGGGCCGATGAGTCTGCACGCGGCCGAGGCGTGAGCCCGGCGGGGGCGGGGGCCGAGGGCCCCCGCCCCTCTTCCGTGTGTCAGCCGCGCACGCCGCACAGGTGCAGCAGCGCTGCCACCCCGCGGTAGGGATCCGTCCGCCCGGCCTTCTCCTCCACCGCGAGCAGCGCCTCCACGTCGGCCGGGACCTCCGCGCCGTCCGCCGCCGTGTCGGTGAACACCCGCACCCCGTACCAGGCGTGCAGCGGCGCCCCGATCCCCGCGAGCGTCGACGTCAGGTCCTTCAGCCGGTCGGCGCGTACGTCGAGGCCCAGCCGGATGGGGGTCCCCCCGTTCGAGTCCTTTCGAGAATGGGGGAGATAGGCGGTCGTGTCGAAGGCCGCCAGCGCCCCGGACCAGTCACCGGACAGGCCCGGCAGGAACGCGAGCGCGTCGCCGTTGCGCACGAGCAGCGACAGCAGCCCGCCGGGCGCCAGCATCCGGGCGAGGCCCGCCAGCAGCGGATCGGGCTCCTCGACGTACATCAGGACGCCGTGGCACAGCACCACGTCGAAACTGCCCGGCAGGAAGTGCACGCCGGTGTCCCGGCCGTCGCCCTCGATGATCCGCATCCGCTCCCGGATGCCCTCCGGCTCTCCGGCGAGGGACTCCCGGGCCGCGGCGACCATCGTCGCGTCCTGCTCCAGCCCGGTCACCTGGTGTCCGGCCCGGGCCAGCCGCAGCGCCTGCGTGCCCTGGCCCATCCCCACGTCGAGCACCCGCAGCCGCTGCCCGACCGGGAACCTGGCCACTATCTGCTCGTCCAGCTGGCGGGCCACCAGCTCCTGCCGGACGACATCGCGCAGCCCGCCCGGCTTGTCCAGCCAGGCATCCGCCGCACCCCCGGAGAACGGCGTCGTGGTCAGGGCCGTTCTCCGCGCTTGACCTGCGGCTTCGGCAGCCGGAGCCGGCGCATCTGGAGAGAGCGCATCAGGGCGTAGGCGACGGCGCCGCGCTTGTTCTCACCCGCGAAGCGCTCGGCCAGCTGCTTCTTCAGACGGAAGCCCGTGACGAACGAGTCGAGCACGATCAGCACGATCACCACGAGCCACAGCAGCAGCGCGATGTTCTGGAGCGCCGCCACCCGCACCATGCTCAGTACGAGGATGACCACGGCCATCGGCAGGAAGAACTCCGCGATGTTGAACCGCGAGTCGATGAAGTCACGCGCGAACCGGCGGACCGGCCCCTTGTCACGGGCGGGCAGGTAGCGCTCGTCGCCGCTGGCCAGCGCCTGGCGCTGCCGCTCCAGCGCGCTGCGCCGCTCCTCACGCTGCCGCTTGGCGGCCTCCTTGCGCGTCATCGACGTGTTGGCCACGCTGCGGCGCTGGCTCTGGGCCTGGCTGCGCTTCGGCGTGGGGCGACCCTTGGGGGCCTGTGGGTCGCGGGGCTGCTTGGAGAAGCTCACCGGCGCCTTGTCGGCGTCCTGGGCCTTCTCATCCTTCGCACGGCTACGGAACACAAAACCCAAGGGTAAGGGCTTCCGGGCATGGACCACAGCCCGGTGGGGAACGATCCGGCAACACCAGTCGTCTGTAAGGGGACAGAGGGGACGTTGCGCACGCCTCCGGATGTTTCCCGGGGCGTACGGCTCCGGTAACCCCGGGGACCACCTACTCCCTACGCCGGAGCGGGAGCGCACGCAGTCGTCCTTGGGGATGAGCGCATCCGTCCCCGAACAGTGCGGTAATGGATGCAGGGCCCGTACTGTGGGTTCTGTCGCTGGAGCTGGAACCGGAGTCGGTCAGAAGGGGGCGCGCGAAGCCCATGAGCGGTGTCATGAAGCGTATGGGGATGATCTTCCGCGCGAAGGCGAACAAGGCCCTTGACCGGGCCGAGGACCCGCGCGAGACCCTCGATTACTCGTACCAGAAGCAGCTGGAGCTCCTGCAGAAGGTGCGCCGCGGCGTCGCCGACGTGGCGACCAGCCGCAAGCGCCTGGAACTCCAGCTGAACCAGCTGCAGTCGCAGTCCGGCAAGCTGGAGGACCAGGGCCGCAAGGCGCTCGCGCTGGGCCGTGAGGACCTGGCCCGCGAAGCGCTCTCCCGCCGGGCCGCGCTCCAGCAGCAGGTGACCGACCTGGAGACCCAGCACGCGACGCTCCAGGGCGAGGAGGAGAAGCTCACCCTCGCGGCCCAGCGGCTCCAGGCCAAGGTCGACGCCTTCCGCACCAAGAAGGAGACGATCAAGGCGACGTACACGGCGGCCCAGGCGCAGACCCGGATCGGCGAGGCCTTCTCCGGCATCTCCGAGGAGATGGGCGACGTCGGCCTGGCGATCCAGCGCGCCGAGGACAAGACCGCCCAGCTCCAGGCCCGCGCCGGCGCCATCGACGAGCTGCTCGCCTCCGGTGCCCTGGACGACCCCTCCGGCATGCACAAGGACGACATCCAGGCCGAGCTGGACCGGCTCTCCGGTGGTACGGATGTAGAGCTGGAACTGCAGCGGATGAAGGCCGAACTGGCTGGAGGGCCGAGCGGCGGGCAGCAGGCCATCGAAGGCGGCTCGAACGGGCAGCAGTCCCAGCAGCAGCCGCAGGACACCCCCCGTTTCGACAAGCAGTAGGGGTCCACGCCTAGGAGGGCGACATGATCGTACGGATCATGGGGGAGGGTCAGGTGATCCTGGCCGACGGTCACCTCGCCGAGCTGAACAAGCTCGACGACGAACTCCTGGCGGAAATGGAGAACGGCGACGGCCCCGGCTTCCGCCGCACCCTCCAGGCCCTCCTGACCAGGGTCCGCGACCTCGGCGAGCCCCTCCCGGACGACTCCCTGGAGCCGTCGGAACTGATCCTCCCGTCTCCCGACGCGACCTTGGAGGAAGTCCGGGAGCTCCTCGGCGACGACGGACTGATCCCCGGTTGACCTCGCTGCGCCGGGCGGCGAACCCACCCGACCTCGCCCCGGACGCCGGGCACCGGCCCAGCTACCGTGAACAACCGTGAGCACCCTCGCGCGGGCCAGATGCCGGGCCAAAGCGCATCCCCTGGCGATGGACGCCGTCCTGGCCACCGCCGTCCTGGTCTGCATGGTCGCCGGGTCGTTCGTGGAACCCCGGCACCGGGACAGCGTCAACTGGGTCCTGCGCACCCCCGACCCACTCAGCCTCATCCTCATGACCCTCGGCGCCGCGGCCCTGGTCTTCCGCCGCCGCGCTCCCATGGCGGTCCTCGCCCTCACCGGCACGCTCTCCGTCATCGAGTCCGTCACCGGCGATCCCCGTGCCCCCGTCGCGATGTCCGCCGTCATCGCGCTCTACACCGTCGCCTCCACCACCGACCGCCCCACCACCTGGCGCGTCGGCCTGCTCACCATGACCGTGCTGACCGGCGCCGCCATGGCAGCGGGCCCCCTGCCCTGGTACGCCCAGGAGAACCTCGGCATCTTCGCCTGGACCGGCATCGGTGCCACCGCCGGCGACGCCGTCCGCAGCCGCCGCGCCTTCGTCCAGGCGATCAGGGAACGCGCCGAGAAGGCGGAACGCACCCGCGAGGAGGAGGCCCGCCGCCGGGTCGCCGAGGAACGCCTGCGCATCGCCCGGGACCTGCACGACGTCGTCGCCCACCACATCGCCCTGGTCAACGTGCAGGCCGGGGTCGCCGCCCATGTCATGGACAAGCGTCCCGACCAGGCCAAGGAGGCCCTCGGGCACGTCCGTGAGGCCAGCCGCTCCGCGCTCAACGAACTGCGCGCCACCGTCGGCCTGCTCCGGCAGTCCGGCGATCCGGAGGCCCCGACCGAACCGGCCCCCGGCCTGGACCGCCTCGACGAACTCACCGGCACGTTCCGCAGCGCCGGCCTGCACATCGAGGTCGCCCGCGCCGACCAGGGCACCAGCCTCCCGGCGGCCGTCGACCTGGCCGCCTACCGGATCATCCAGGAGGCCCTCACCAACGTGCAGAAGCACGCCGGGCCCCAGGCCAAGGCTGAGGTCAGCGTCGTCCGCGTCGGACCGAACATCGAGATCACCGTGCTCGACGACGGCAGCGGCGAGCACGAGACCCAGGACGGCGGCGGCCACGGGCTGCTCGGTATGCGCGAGCGCGTCACCGCTCTGCGCGGCACCCTCACCACCGGTCCCCGCTACGGCGGCGGCTTCCGCGTCCATGCCATCCTGCCGGTCAAGAACCGCACACCGACCGGGGAGGACCCCGCATGACCATCCGTGTCCTGCTCGCCGACGACCAGGCGCTCCTGCGCAGCGCCTTCCGCGTGCTCGTCGACTCCGAGCCGGACATGGAGGTGGTCGGCGAGGCCTCCGACGGCGCGGAAGCGGTCCGGCTGGCGAAGGAGCAGCAGGCCGACGTCGTCCTCATGGACATCCGCATGCCCGGCACCGACGGTCTCGCTGCGACCCGCATGATCAGCGCCGACCCCGACCTCGCCGACGTCCGGGTGGTCATCCTGACGACGTTCGAGGTGGACGACTACGTCGTGCAGTCGCTGCGCGCCGGCGCCTCCGGCTTCCTCGGCAAGGGCTCCGAACCCGAGGAACTGCTGAACGCCATCCGTATCGCGGCCGGTGGCCAGGCCCTGCTCTCCCCGGCGGCCACCACGGGTCTGATCGCCCGGTTCCTCGCCACGGACGACCCGGCCGACGGCGACCCGGCGCGCGGCGAACGGCTCGACTCGCTCACCGTCCGGGAGCGCGAGGTGCTCGTCCAGGTCGCCGGCGGGCACTCCAACGACGAGATCGCCGAGCGACTCGAAGTCAGCCCGCTGACCGTGAAGACGCACGTCAACCGGGCGATGGCCAAGCTGGGCGCCCGAGACCGCGCCCAGCTCGTGGTGACCGCGTACGAGTCCGGACTGGTCCGTCCGAGGGTGGAGTGAGCCCGGGCCGGGCGTACTGCGGCCGGAGTATGCGCCGCATAAGGATTTGGACCTGGGGGCTACGGAACCCCCGGTTTCCATGGCTCAGGGTGTAGGGGCGGGCGCTCATCTGCGCGCCCGCTGCCGCTTCTGCCGTTAACAGAAGAGAGACCTTCACCCATGTCCTGGCTGTCCAGGTTCAGCCTCGCGCAACGGGCCTTGATCGGGCTGATGTCGATCATCGCGCTCGTCTTCGGGGCGATCGCGATACCCCAGCTCAAGCAGCAGCTGCTGCCCACCATCGAACTGCCCATGGTGTCCGTGCTGGCGCCCTACCAGGGCGCGTCCCCGGACGTGGTCGAGAAGCAGGTCGTCGAGCCCATCGAGGACGCCCTGGAAGCTGTCGACGGCATCAGCGGCGTCACCTCCACCGCCGGCGAGGGCAACGCCGTGATCATGGCGTCCTTCGACTACGGCAACGGCACCGAGCAACTGGTCGCCGACGTCCAGCAGGCCGTCAACCGGGCCCGCGCCCAGCTCCCCGACGACGTCGACCCGCAGGTCGTCGCCGGCTCCACGGACGACATCCCGACGGTCGTCCTCGCCGTCACCTCCGGCCGCGACCAGCAGGCCCTGGCCGACCAGCTCGACAAGACCGTCGTGCCGGACCTGAAGAGCATCGACGGCGTGGGCCAGGTCACCGTCGACGGCGTGCGCGACCTCCAGGTCACCGTCACGCCCGACGACGCCGAGCTGGCGAAGGCGGGTCTGACCGCGCAGTCCCTCTCCCAGGCGCTCCAGGCGGGCGGCGCGACCGTCCCGGCCGGTTCCTTCGACGAGGACGGCGCCAACCGCACCGTCCAGGTGGGCGGCGGCTTCACCTCGGTCGAGCAGATCAAGGACCTGATGGTCACCGGCGAGCCGGGCAAGGGCAAGCCGGTGCGCCTCGGCGACGTCGCCACGGTGAAGCAGCAGGAGGCCACGGCCGACTCCATCACCCGCACCGACGGCAGGCCCAGCCTCTCCGTCGCCGTGACGATGGACCGCGACGGCAGCGCGGTCGCCATCTCCGACGCCGTCCAGGACAAGCTGCCGGACCTGCGGGGGGACCTCGGCTCCGGCGCGAGCCTCACGGTCGTCAGCGACCAGGGCCCGGCCGTGTCCAAGTCCATCAAGGGCCTGACCACCGAGGGCGCGCTCGGTCTGCTCTTCGCGGTCCTGGTGATCCTGGTCTTCCTGGCCTCGGTCCGCTCGACCCTCGTGACCGCGGTGTCCATCCCGCTGTCCGTCGTCCTCGCCCTGATCGTGCTGTGGACGCGCGACCTGTCGCTGAACGTCCTCACGCTGGGCGCCCTGACCATCGCCATCGGCCGGGTCGTCGACGACTCGATCGTGGTCCTGGAGAACATCAAGCGCCACCTCGGCTACGGCGAGGAGCGCCACTCGGCGATCCTCCAGGCCGTCCGCGAGGTCGCCGGCGCGGTGACGTCCTCGACGCTCACCACCGTCGCGGTGTTCCTGCCGATCGGCCTCGTCGGCGGCATGGTGGGCGAGCTGTTCGGCTCGTTCAGCCTGACCGTGACGGCCGCGCTGCTGGCGTCCCTCCTCGTCTCCCTGACGGTCGTACCGGTGCTGTCGTACTGGTTCCTGCGGCCCCCGAAGGGCACCCCCGAGGACGCGGACGAGGCACGCCGGATCGCGGAGGAGAAGGAGGCGAAGAGCCGCCTCCAGCGCATCTACGTCCCGGTCCTGCGCTTCGCGACCCGCCGCCGCCTCACCAGCGTGGCCATCGCGATCGTCGTCCTGGTCGGCACGTTCGGCATGGCGCCGCTGCTGAAGACCAACTTCTTCGACCAGGGCGAGCAGGAAGTCCTCACCGTCAAGCAGGAGCTGAAGCCCGGCACCAGCCTGGCGGCCACCGACGCCCAGGCGAAGAAGGTCGAGCGGCTGCTCGCCGGCACCGAGGGCGTGAAGGACTACCAGGTCACGATCGGCTCGTCCGGCTTCATGGCGGCCTTCGGCGGCGGCACGGACAGCAACCAGGCCTCGTACCAGGTGATGCTGGACGACTCGGCGTCCCACGCAGACGTGCAGGACCGCATCGAGAAGGGTCTGGCCGGGCTGAAGGGCATCGGCACGACCACCGTGGCCGCCGGTGACGGCTTCGGCAGCCAGGACCTCAGCGTGGTCGTGAAGGCCGCCGACGCGGGTGTGCTGCGCACCGCGTCCGAGGAGGTCCGCAAGGCGGTCGCCTCCCTCGACGACGTCACGGACGTCTCCAGCGACCTCGCGACCAGCGTGCCGCGCATCTCGGTCAAGGCCAACGACAAGGCGGCCGCGGCCGGTTTCAACGACCAGACGCTCGGAGCCGCCGTCGCCCAGGCCGTGCGCGGCACCACCGCGGCCAAGGCGGTCCTGGACGACACCGAGCGCGACGTCGTCATCCGCTCGGCGAAGCCCGCCACGACCCTGAAGCAGCTCCAGGACCTGCGCCTGGGCGGCAAGGTGAAGCTCGGCGACATCGCCACGGTGAAGCTGGTCGACGGCCCGGTCTCGATGACCCGCATCGACGGCCAGCGCGCCGCCACCATCACCGCGAAGCCGACCGGTGACAACACCGGCGCGGTCAGCACCCAGCTCCAGTCGAAGATCGACGCGCTGAAGCTCCCGGACGGCGCCACCGCGTCGATCGGCGGTGTCTCCGAGGACCAGGACGAGGCGTTCGCCAACCTGGGCCTGGCGATGCTGGCGGCCATCGCGATCGTGTTCATGCTGCTGGTAGGCACCTTCCGGTCCCTGGTCCAGCCGCTGATCCTGCTCGTCTCCATCCCGTTCGCGGCGACCGGCGCGATCGGCCTGCTGATCGCCACCGGCACCCCGATGGGCGTCCCGGCCATGATCGGCATGCTGATGCTGATCGGCATCGTGGTGACGAACGCGATCGTGCTGATCGACCTGATCAACCAGTACCGCAAGCAGGGTCACGGCGTCGTGGAGGCCGTGATCGAGGGCGGCCGGCACCGGCTGCGCCCGATCCTCATGACCGCCCTGGCGACGATCTTCGCCCTGCTGCCCATGGCCCTCGGCATCACCGGCGAGGGCGGCTTCATCGCCCAGCCGCTGGCCGTGGTCGTGATCGGCGGCCTGGTCACGTCGACCCTGCTGACGCTGCTGCTGGTCCCGACGCTGTACGCGATGTTCGAACTCCGCAAGGAGCGCCGGGCGAAGAAGCGCGCGGCGAAGAAGGGCCTGACGGCCCAGCGGACGGACGCGGCGGAGCCGGAGCACGCGGGCGTGTGACGGCCTGACCCGGCGGCGGCCGGGCACCGGACCTCCACGTCCGGTGCCCGGCCGCCGCCATGTCCGCGTTACGTATCCTGTGGCCTCGAACGGCTTGACGGGGGAAGGGGGTTCGGGCGTGCCGCTGCACAGCGAGGACCCGAAGTCGGTCGGCGGCTACCGGCTGCTCGACCGGCTCGGGGCCGGGGGCATGGGCGTCGTCTACCGGGCCAGGGCACGCTCGGGACGTGACGTGGCCATCAAGGTCGTCCACGCCCAGTACGCCGCGGACCCCGTCTTCCGGGCCCGGTTCCGGCAGGAGATCGCGGCGGTCCGCAAGGTCAGCGGAGCCTTCACGGCACCGGTGCTGGACGCGGATCCCGAGGCGGCCCGGCCCTGGATGGCGACCCAGTACGTGCCCGGGCCCTCGCTCGCCCGGCGGATCCGCGACCGGGGTGCCCTGCCGGACGCCGAACTGCGCGGGCTGGCCCTGGGCCTGGTGGAGGCCCTGCACGACATCCACCGGGCAGGGGTGGTGCACCGGGACCTGAAGCCGGCCAACGTCCTGCTGGCCGAAGACGGCCCGCGCGTCATCGACTTCGGCATCTCCCGCGCGGCGGAGAACCACCAGACGCTGACCGAGACCGGCCAGATGATCGGCACACCGCCCTTCATGTCCCCCGAACAGCTCGTCGACGCCCGGGCGGTCGGCCCGGCGTCGGACGTGTTCTCCCTCGGGGCGCTGCTGGTGTACTCCGTCACCGGGCGCGGCCCCTTCGACGCGGACAGCCCTTATCTGACGGCCTACCGGGTGGTGCACGACGAACCGGTGCTCACGGGCGTCGACGGGCCGCTGCGCGGGCTGCTGGAGCGCTGCCTGTCCAAGGAGCCGGTGGACCGGCCCGGTCTCGACGAGCTGGCCCGGGAGCTGGCGGACGTCCTGCCCGAGCCGGGGGACGGCGACCCGGCCACCATGTCCCTGCGCGCGGACCGGCTCGCGGCGGTCGAGCCCGCCCACCCCGCAACCGTGGCGGACCCCGCCCGCCCCCGCCGCCGTATCCGCCCGCTGCTCGCGGCGACGGGCACGGTCGGCGCCGCCGTCCTCGGCCTGACGGCCTATCTGACGCTCGGCCCCGGCTGGGCGCAGAGCGCGGACCGGGAAGGGGCGTCACCGTCCGCGAACTCCCGGTGGGCGGCGCCCCCGGACGGCTGGCAGCCCTGGCAGACGACCGTGTACGAGACGGCCGCGCGCGGTGTGCGCACGACGCAGCAGCCGCAGCCCGGAGGGCTGCGGGGCGGTCCGGTGTGCCGGACGGAGGAGGGGGCCGTCTACTGCGCGGGCGACGGCATCCTGCCCGTCCGCCTCGACGGGAGGACGGGCAAGACGGTCTGGCGCGCCGGCCCCGTGGCGGCCGTCACCGGCGACGACCTCTCCAGGTTCGAGATCCTGACCGTCCGGGACGACGCCGTCCTGGTGCAGCAGGAGCCCCCGGGCGAGGGGGCGACCCGGGTCTTCGCGTTCGACACCCGGACCGGCGAACGGCTCTGGGACCGCGCGGTGAACGACGCGTGGGCGGAGGTGGCCGTGTCGGGTGACGTCGTCGTGCTCCCGGAGGGCGACGGCACCTCGGTGACGGCCCGCACGATCCGCACCGGCGATTCGCGCTGGACGGAACGTCTGCCCGCGAAGCACGCCTGCGGGATCGAAGAAGTGGCCGGGAAGCTGTGGCTGGAGTGCAGCCCGGAGGCGAGACCGGAAGAGGCTCTCGTCATGGAGCTGCACCCGGCCGACGGCCCGGCGCGCCGGCTGAGCGTGCCCCACCAGGTCGGCGGGCTGCTCGGCACCTTCGACGGCCGGCTCCTGTTCCTGGACCTGACCCAGGACGAGGACGGGAACGTCCTCGTGGGCCAGGACCCGCCCTATGCGGCCATCCGGCTCGTGGACCCCGCCACCGGCGCCCAGAGCACGACAGAGCTGGCCGAGGAGTACGAGGGAAAGGTGACGCTGGCGGACGGCACCCTGTGGTTCGCCACCGCCAGTGGACGCGTCACCGCCGTGTCGGCCCGCACGGGCAAGCCCTTGTGGCAGACCCCGACCAGCCTGGAACAGCCGGGCGAGGCGACGTACGACCCGCGGGCCCGGGCCGTGTACCTCGCCAGCGCCAGCGGCCGCGTCGGAGCGCTCGACACGAAGAAGGGCACGCTGCTCTGGGAGACGCAGCCCAGGGCCCAGAGCAACGCCACCGACTGGGGCGCCACCCCGGTACGGCTCCTCGAAGGGGCCCTCGTGGCGACCACCCCGGGCGGCAGCATCTTCACCCTGGACCCCGCGCACCCCGAGCGGAAACCCCGCTCGGGGTGACGACGGACGGGGCGTGGGTTACGGCAGGGCCAGCATCCGCTCCAGGGCCAGCTTCGCGAAGGCCTCCGTCTCCTTGTCCACCTCGATGCGGTTGACGAGGTTGCCCTCGGCCAGCGACTCCAGGGCCCAGACCAGGTGGGGGAGGTCGATGCGGTTCATGGTCGAGCAGAAGCAGACCGTCTTGTCGAGGAAGACGATCTCCTTGCCCTCCGGCGCGAAACGGTTCGCCAGGCGGCGGACCAGGTTCAGCTCCGTACCGATGGCCCACTTGGAGCCGGCCGGCGCGGCCTCCAGGGCCTTGATGATGTACTCCGTCGAGCCGACGTAGTCCGCCGCGGCCACGACCTCGTGCCTGCACTCGGGGTGCACCAGGACGTTCACGCCGGGGATGCGCTCGCGCACGTCGTTCACCGAGTCCAGGCTGAAGCGGCCGTGCACCGAGCAGTGGCCGCGCCACAGGATCATCTTCGCCGCGCGCAGCTCGTCGGCGGTCAGGCCGCCGTTCGGCCGGTGCGGGTTGTAGACGACGCAGTCCTCCAGGGACATGCCCATGTCGCGCACGGCGGTGTTGCGGCCCAGGTGCTGGTCGGGCAGGAAGAGCACCTTCTCGCCCTGCTCGAACGCCCAGTCCAGGGCCCGCTTGGCGTTGGACGAGGTGCAGATCGTGCCACCGTGCTTGCCGGTGAACGCCTTGATGTCGGCGGAGGAGTTCATGTACGAGACGGGCACGACCTGCTCGGCTATGCCGGCCTCGGTCAGCACGTCCCAGCACTCGGCGACCTGCTCGGCCGTCGCCATGTCGGCCATCGAGCAGCCGGCGGCGAGGTCGGGCAGGACGACCTTCTGGTCGTCGGACGTCAGGATGTCCGCGGACTCCGCCATGAAGTGCACGCCGCAGAACACGATGTACTCGGCCTCCGGGCGGGCGGCCGCGTCGCGGGCCAGCTTGAACGAGTCACCCGTCACGTCGGCGAACTGGATGACCTCGTCGCGCTGGTAGTGGTGGCCGAGCACGAAGACCTTGTCCCCGAGCTTCTCCTTCGCCTTGCGGGCGCGCTCCACCAGGTCCGGGTCGGACGGCGAGGGCAGGTCGCCGGGGCACTCCACACCGCGCTCGCTCTTCGGGTCGGCCTCACGGCCGAGGAGCAGCAGGGCGAGGGGCGTCGGCTGTACGTCGAGCTCCTGGGTCTGGGCGGTGGTCACGACACGCACCCTTTCTGTTTCTGCGACTTTTCGTCGATTTGACGCTATCTATCATAACCGCTTCACGTCACTTTGACGATGGCCATAGCGTCTGTGTGACGTGAATCCCGGTGGGCCGCCGTTCATTCCCGGGAAGACCCGGAAAGAGCCGTTTTCCGGTTCCCGATGCGTGTGCGAGCATGAAAAGGAGCCGAGATCGAGCGCCCGGCCCAGGAATGATTCCGGGGCCCCGCCGGTTGGAACCGTCGGCAAGCAGTCTCCGTACAACCCGGGAGAGATGTAGATGTCCGTATCGGACGAGACCAGCACCGTCACCGACGGCATCATCCTGACCGACGCCGCCGCGTCCAAGGTCAAGGCGCTGCTCGACCAGGAAGGCCGCGAGGACCTCGCGCTGCGCGTCGCCGTCCAGCCCGGCGGCTGCTCGGGCCTGCGCTACCAGCTCTTCTTCGACGAGCGCGCCCTCGACGGCGACGTCGAGAAGGACTTCGATGGTGTGAAGGTCGTCACCGACCGCATGAGCGCCCCGTACCTGGGCGGTGCCACGATCGACTTCGTGGACACCATCGAGAAGCAGGGCTTCACGATCGACAACCCGAACGCGACGGGCTCCTGCGCCTGCGGCGACTCCTTCAGCTGAGCCTGCCGAGCCGCCCCCCGGCGGCCGCGGACACGACGAAGGCGGCGGCCCTCTCCGACGGGGCCGCCGCCTTCGTGCCGTACGGCCGCTCCTACCGCTCCCGGGTGGGCGGAGCCGGCAGCCGCGCGCCCTCCTTGGCCAGCGGCACCGCCTTGCCGTCCGAGTTCACCACCGCCCGGTCACCGAGCGGCTCGTCCAGCTGGACGGTCTCCTGGAACTGCTTGGCGATCAGGATGCAGATCGCGTTCGGCCACGGGGTCGACGTCACGGTGACCGTCACCTCGCCGCCCTTCTCGCTCGCCTTCACGTCGTAGTCCTCGCACACCCCGCCCGTGAAGGTCACCGTCAGCTCCGCGCCCTCGGCCCGGTAACCGTCCACCTCCACCTCACGCGGGCCCGGATCCGCCGTCGGCCGGTCACTCGGCTCGCTCGGCTCGGGGGAGGCCAGGAACTTCGGCTCCACCGCCGGATACGTCACCGTGAACGGGTCCTTCGCGCCCGGCGCCGTCACCTCGAACAGCCAGGACGGCACCAGCGCCTGCCGCCCGTCCACGACGTGCGCGGCCAGCCCGAACACCGCTTTCTCGACCGTGACGGTGTCCTGCTGGGGAGCGCCGCTCGACGGCTGCTCGCAGGGCTGCTCCGGCCGGTCCTCCAGCGGCACCGGGCCGGCGCAGCCGCCGATGCCCATCCGGTGATCGCTCTTCGGCTGCCCCTCCATCAGCTCCAGCGCCTTCCGTGCGCCGACCACGGGGTACGTGTCGCCCTTCACCGGTGTCTTCAGCTGGCCGCTGCCGCCGACGACCTCGCCGTCGGAGCCGACCGTGATCCCGGTCGTCCAGCCGTGCGTGGGCAGTCCGCCGACCTCGGGGGAGGCGTTCACCATCCGCTGGGCGCCCATGACCTGGCTCGCGTCGACCTTCGCGTCGTCCTGACCCAAGGCCTTCAGCACCGGCGCCGCGGCCTTCTCCGCCACGTCCTCGCCCACCGGGGTGCCGCCGGGCTGCGGGGCGGTGCAGGTGTCGGTGCCCTTGCAGGCGTCGGTCCCCGGGGCGTACCGGGTGAACGTCCAGGCGCCCGGCGCCTGCCGGTTCACCTGGAGGCTGGGCCCCGACCCGTCCTGGCCCCCGATCTTCCAGGCCTCGCCCTGCGCCACCGGCGCGCCGTCGACCCCGAGGGCCTTCGCCAGCCGGGTCACCTCCGCCTTCGTGACCTCGCCCTGCGCCCGGTAGACCGGCGCTTTGCCGGGACCGTCGGGGAGGGTGCCGTCGACCCGGTAGGTGGCGCCGTAGGGGTTGGGCTCGCCGGGTGCGATGCCGTTGCCGCCGCCCGTCGTGGACTCCGAGTAGCCGTCGAGCACGAGCGGCGGGGGAGAGCCGTCCCCACCGGGCGCGCCGGACGACGTACCGCCGCCCGGCCCGCTGGACGCGTTGGAGGCGAGCCAGGCCCCGCCACCGCCGATCATCAGCACGGCTGCGGCGACGGAGGCGATGATCGCGGGCGTACGGGGACGGCCACCGCCGGGACGGACCAGGTCCTCTTCGTCCCGGGTGATGTCATCCACCGGTACCGGGGCGGCATCGGGGCGGGCTTCGGGGCGGGCTTCTTCCTCGGCGCCCGCGGCTTGCGGTGTGCCCGGCTCTTCGGCTGCCGGAGCCGCCTCGTCCTTGATGTCCCGAGCGGCCTGTGCATCCTCACCGGGAGCCTGAGCAGCCCCGGCAGCCCCGGCAGCCCCGGAGGCCTCAGAGGTCTCGGCGGCTTCGGTGACTTCGGAGGCCTCCGAAGTCTTGGCGGCTTCGGTGACCTCGGGGGCCTCCGAAGTCTTGGCGGCTTCGGTGACCTCGGAGGTCTCGTCAGACTCAGCGGCATCCGGCGACACGGGGGCCTCGGCAGCCACGTCGGTTTCCGCCGGCTCCCCGGCCTCCGCCGGGGTTCCGGCGTCCGCCGTACCCGGCTCCTCGACCTCCGGGGCATCGGCGGTGGCGCCGGCCGCTTCCCTGGCGTCGTCGTCGTTGTCGGGTCGCTCGGTGTTCACCGCATCGCTCCTTCGGCTGCACAGCTGTCCCATGGGACCCGGCCCGTCACCTACGGGCCCGCTGGTGGGTCGTATCCCGCCTCCCCTTTACGGGGGACAGCGATGGGACGCAGCGGGGGAGCACACGGTTCCCGCGTGTGCGCCGTTCAGTCCCCGTAGTCCTCCATGGCGTCGAGCAGCCGGGCCGAGGCGGGAGGTACGGACACGCCGTGGATCAGGGCCGGGGAGACCGGCCGCGAGGCGGCCCGGGCGGGGACCGCCCAGTGCGGAGCCATGCGTGCCCCGTCCCCGGGCAGCGACGCCAGATCGCCTTCGAGATCGACCGGAAGGGGTGCATGGACCTTGAGGTTCGTCATAGCGGCACCGTATGCACGGTGGAGCTCACGGAGAAAGATCTACTATCGGGTAGTTTCGCTGCCTTCAGAGCTGCCCCGCCCACCCGATAGCGTGAACTGTCAAGGTCCGCCTCCCTCAGGAGAATCCACGCCGTGCGCATCGCAGTCACCGGCTCCATCGCCACCGACCACCTCATGACCTTCCCCGGCCGCTTCGCCGACCAGCTCGTAGCGGACCAGCTGCACACGGTCTCGCTGTCGTTCCTGGTCGACAAGCTCGACGTCCGCCGCGGTGGCGTCGCCGCGAACATCGCGTTCGGCATGGGACAGCTCGGCACCCGCCCGATCCTGGTCGGCGCTGCCGGCGCGGACTTCGACGAGTACCGCGCCTGGCTGGAGCGGCACGGCGTCGACACCGACTCCGTCCGCATCTCCGACACGCTGCACACCGCCCGCTTCGTGTGCACGACCGACGCCGACCACAACCAGATCGGCTCCTTCTACACCGGCGCCATGAGCGAGGCCCGCCTCATCGAGCTGAAGACGGTCGCCGACCGTGTCGGCGGCCTCGACCTGGTCTCCATCGGCGCCGACGACCCCGAGGCCATGCTCCGCCACACCGAGGAGTGCCGCTCCCGGTCCATCCCGTTCGCCGCCGACTTCTCCCAGCAGATCGCCCGGATGGACGGCGAGGAGATCCGCATCCTGCTGGACGGGGCCACGTACCTCTTCTCCAACGAGTACGAGAAGGGCCTCATCGAGACCAAGACCGGCTGGAGCGACGAGGAGATCCTGTCCCGCGTCGGCCACCGCGTCACCACCCTGGGCGCGCGCGGCGTGCGCATCGAGCGGGCCGGCGAGGACCCGGTCGAGGTCGGCACGCCGGACGAGGAGCGCAAGGCCGACCCCACGGGCGTCGGCGACGCCTTCCGCGCGGGGTTCCTGTCGGGCCTGGCCTGGGGCGTCTCCCTGGAGCGGGCCGCGCAGATCGGCTGCATGCTGGCGACCCTCGTCATCGAGACGGTGGGGACGCAGGAGTACCAGCTGCGGCGCGGGCACTTCATGGAGCGGTTCACCAAGGCGTACGGCGACGAGGCGGCTACCGAGGTGCAGGGGCATCTGGCCTGACCGTCGCCGTGTCCGGGTGCGTGGGGGCCGGTCGCGCTCACGCGGCGGTAGCCGCACAGCGAAACAGCCCCGCGCCCCTGGGTCGCTCAGCTCGCCCGGCGGATCAAGAACGCCCTGCCCTTGTCCGCCGGCTCCTCGCCCACGTACTCCTGGCCCCGCATCTCGCACCACGCCGGGATGTCCAGGCGGGCCGCCTCGTCGTCCGACAGGACCCGGACCAGGCCGCCCACCGGCACGTCGCCGATGACCTTGGCGAGTTCGATGACCGGGATCGGGCACCGCTTGCCCAGGGAGTCCACGACGAGCGCGTCGGCCTCCTTCACCACCGTCTGGGAAACCGGCGCCCCCAGCTTCTCCCGCACCGCCGTCACGGCCCGGGGGAGGACGGCCAGGAACCGCTCCACGTCCTCCTCCGCCGTCCCGGGCGGCAGCGAAACCCGCACATTCCCTTCACTCAGCACGCCCATCGCCCGCAGCACATGGCTCGGCGTCAGCGTGCTGCTCGTGCAGGACGATCCGGACGAGACCGAGAAGCCCTCCCGGTCCAGCTCGTGCAGCAGCGCCTCCCCGTCGACGTACAGGCAGGAGAAGGTGACGACCCCGGGCAGCCGGCGCACCGGGTCGCCGACGACCTCGACGTCAGGCACCAGCCGCGGCACCCGGGCCCGGATCCGGTCCGTCAGCTCCCGCAGGCGCACGGCCTCCTCGGCCGCCTCGGCCCGCACGGCCCGCAGCGACGCGGCCGCCGCCACGATCGCCGGGATGTTCTCGAAACCGGGCGCCCGCCCCGACTCCCGCTCGTCCACCGGCCCCTGCGCCGCGAACCGCACGCCCTTGCGGACCACGAGCAGCCCGACGCCGGACGGCCCGCCCCACTTGTGCGCACTGGCCGTCAGCAGCGACCAGCCCCCGTCCACCGGCCCCCACCCGAGCGACTGCGCCGCGTCCACCAGCAACGGCACCCCGGCCTCCCGGCACACCTCCGCCACCGCCCCGACCGGCTGCTCGGTCCCCACCTCGTGGTTGGCGGACTGGAGGCACGCCAGCGCGGTGTCCCCGCGCAGGGCGTCACCGTAGGCCGCGGGGTCCACCAACCCGGCGCGGTCCACGGCGACCTGGGTGATGCTCCCCCCGGCCGCCTCCAGGAGCTCCGCCGAATGCAGTACAGAGGAATGTTCGACCGCGGACACGATCAGGTGACTCCCCACCCGCCTCCGCCCGGCCAGCGCCCCGGCAATCCCGGTGTGCACGGCACGGGTTCCGGACGAGGTGAAGGCCAGCTCGTCCGGCCGGCAGCCCACCGCCTCGGCGGCGGCCTCCCGCGCCGCGTCCAGCAGAACCCGGGCCCGCCGCCCCTCCCGGTACAGACGCGCGGGATCGGCCCACCCTTCGTCGAGCGAGGCCTGAAGGGCCTGCCGGGCGATCGGATGAAGCGGAACAGCGGAAGCAGCGTCGAAGTAGGCCACACGGCAACGCTAGAACGTCCCCGGGCGAGGCGTACCTCAGGGGCGCGGGGCTGTGACATCTGCGGCTCCGCCGCGGGGCGCGAACAGCCACAAACGGACCGCAGCCGCCAATTCAGCGAACCACCCGGGTGAGTAGGCACCCCTCCCCGAGAACCCCCGGAAGGCGTCGGCTAGGGTTTGGTCCGCATAAACATCCAAACCCCTGCCCGACGCAGGGCGGCGACCGACCAGCGAGAAGGCCAGGCCGCAGCCGACCGCGCGGGCGAGACTCTCGGGAAGGCGCTACGTGAGTCCCAACGGCTCCGACCGCTCGCCGCGGCGCCCGATGCGGCGGAAGCTGCTGCAGGCACTGACCGCGGGCCTGGTCTTGGCGACAGCCACCGGTTGCTCGTACAACTGGGAAGACTTCCCCCGCCTTGGTATGCCCACCCCGACCACGGAAGAGGCTCCGCGGATCCTCTCCCTGTGGCAGGGTTCCTGGGCGGCTGCGCTCGCCGTCGGCGTGCTGGTGTGGGGTCTGATCCTGTGGAGTGCTTTCTTCCACCGGCGCAGCCGCACCAAGGTCGAAGTTCCTCCGCAGACCCGGTACAACATGCCCATCGAGGCGCTGTACACGGTCGTCCCGCTCATCATCGTCTCGGTGCTGTTCTACTTCACCGCCCGTGACGAGTCCGAGCTGCTCAGCCTCAAGAAGAAGCCCGACGTCACGGTCAACGTGGTCGGCTTCCAGTGGAGCTGGTGCTTCAACTACATCGAGCCGGTCGCCGGTTCGACCGGGGACGCCAAGACCTCCAAGGACCTGGACGCGATCCCGGACCGCTTCAAGGAGGACTTCCCCGCCAACGCCGGCGGCGTCTACGACTGCGGCACCCCCGGCACGCGGAACCCGCAGACCAACAACCCGGGCCCGACGCTCTGGCTGCCCAAGGGCAAGACGGTCCGCTTCGTCCTCACCTCGCGTGACGTCATCCACTCCTTCTGGGTGGTGCCGTTCCTGATGAAGCAGGACGTCATCCCGGGCCACACCAACGCCTTCGAGGTGACCCCGAACAAGGAGGGCACCTTCCTCGGCAAGTGCGCCGAGCTCTGCGGCGTCGACCACTCTCGGATGCTGTTCAACGTGAAGGTCGTCTCCCCCGAGCGTTACGAGCAGCACCTCAAGGACCTCGTGGACAAGCAGCAGAACGGTTACGTTCCTGCCGGCATCGCGCAGACGAGCCACGAGAAGAACCGGGAGACGAACAACCTGTGAGCATCCTCAACGAACCCCAGGGTGCCGCGGCAGCAGGGTCCCACTACCAGGACGAGCTGCCGGTCAGGCGCCAGAACCGCGGCAGTGTCGTGGTCAAGTGGCTGACGACGACGGACCACAAGACGATCGGCACGCTGTACCTGGCCACGTCGTTCGCGTTCTTCGTCATCGGTGGCGTGATGGCGCTGTTCATGCGCGCCGAGCTGGCCCGGCCGGGTCTGCAGATCATGTCGAACGAGCAGTTCAACCAGGCGTTCACGATGCACGGCACGATCATGCTGCTGATGTTCGCGACGCCGCTGTTCGCCGGCTTCGCGAACTGGATCATGCCGCTGCAGATCGGCGCGCCCGACGTGGCGTTCCCGCGGCTGAACATGTTCGCCTACTGGCTGTACCTGTTCGGCTCGCTCATCGCGGTCGGCGGCTTCCTCACCCCGCAGGGCGCGGCCGACTTCGGCTGGTTCGCCTACAGCCCGCTCTCGGACGCGGTCCGCAGCCCGGGCATCGGCGCCGACATGTGGATCATGGGCCTGGCCTTCTCCGGCTTCGGCACCATCCTCGGCTCGGTCAACTTCATCACCACGATCATCTGCATGCGCGCCCCCGGCATGACGATGTTCCGCATGCCGATCTTCACCTGGAACGTGCTGCTGACCGGTGTGCTGGTCCTGCTCGCCTTCCCGGTCCTGGCCGCGGCCCTGTTCGCCCTGGAGGCGGACCGCAAGTTCGGCTCGCAGATCTTCGACTCCGCCAACGGCGGGGCCCTGCTGTGGCAACACCTCTTCTGGTTCTTCGGCCACCCAGAGGTGTACATCATCGCGCTGCCGTTCTTCGGCATCATCTCCGAGGTCATCCCGGTCTTCTCCCGCAAGCCGATGTTCGGTTACACGGGTCTGATCGGCGCGACCATCGCGATCGCGGGTCTGTCCGTGACGGTGTGGGCCCACCACATGTACGTCACCGGCGGTGTGCTGCTGCCGTTCTTCTCCTTCATGACGTTCCTCATCGCCGTACCGACCGGCGTGAAGTTCTTCAACTGGATCGGCACGATGTGGAAGGGCTCGCTGTCCTTCGAGACACCGATGCTCTGGGCGACCGGCTTCCTGATCACCTTCACCTTCGGTGGTCTGACCGGTGTCATCCTGGCCTCGCCGCCGATGGACTTCCACGTCTCCGACTCGTACTTCGTGGTCGCGCACTTCCACTACGTCGTCTTCGGCACCGTGGTCTTCGCGATGTTCTCCGGCTTCCACTTCTGGTGGCCCAAGTGGACCGGCAAGATGCTGGACGAGCGCCTCGGCAAGATCACCTTCTGGACGCTGTTCATCGGCTTCCACGGCACGTTCCTGGTCCAGCACTGGCTCGGCGCCGAGGGCATGCCGCGCCGGTACGCCGACTACCTGGCGGCCGACGGCTTCACCGCGCTGAACACGATCTCGACGATCAGCTCGTTCCTGCTCGGCATGTCGATCCTGCCGTTCTTCTACAACGTGTGGAAGACGGCCAAGTACGGCAAGCCGGTCGAGGTCGACGACCCGTGGGGCTACGGCCGCTCCCTGGAGTGGGCGACCTCCTGCCCGCCGCCGCGGCACAACTTCATCACCATGCCGCGCATCCGCAGTGAATCGCCGGCGTTCGACCTGCACCACCCGGAGATCGCCGCTCTCGACCAGCTCGAGAACGTCGGTCACGGCGAGAAGTCCCTCGCTGGCGGCAAGGAGGCCGGCAAGTGAAGATCCAGGGCAAGATGTTCATGTGGCTGAGCGTCTTCGTGCTCGTCATGGCGGTCGTCTATGGCGTGTGGTCGAAGGAGCCGGCCGGCACCACGGCCCTCTTCCTGGCCTTCGGCCTGTGCATCATGATCGGCTTCTACCTCGGCTTCACGGCCAAGCGGGTCGACGTGGGCGCGCAGGACAACAAGGAGGCGGATGTCGCGGACGACGCCGGCGAGGTCGGGTTCTTCAGCCCGCACAGCTGGCAGCCGCTCTCCCTGGCCATCGGTGGCGCCCTCGCCTTCCTGTCGATCGCGATCGGCTGGTGGCTGATGTACTTCTCGCTGCCGATCATCCTGATCGGGATCTGGGGCTGGGTGTTCGAGTACTACCGCGGTGAGAACCGCACCCAGTAACACGCGCCGAGCGCCTCAGGGGCCCGGACACTCCGCAAGGAGCGTCCGGGCCCCTGCTTTTGCCGTAATGCGTGTCACTCGTACGGTTCGCTCGGCGTGCCGCTGTTGACGCTGCTTCCTAGCGTGAGCTCATGAGCCACACAGCGATATCCCGCCCCCGCACCGTCGTCGGCTGCACACTGCTGGTGATTGCCCTCTGCGCGGGCGTCACCGCCTGCGGCTCGGACGGCAACCCACTGGCCGCCCGCCCCTACGACGCGGCGGACCAGGTCTCGTTCAGCACCCCCTCGGAAGGCCGCAAGAAGGCCGACCCGGACAAGCCCCTGGAAGTCGTCGAGGACTCCGACGGGCGCATCACGGACGTCACCGCCCACGACGCCTCAGGACGCTACGTGGCGGGCGAACTCGCCGCCGACGGCAGCCGGTGGCACAGCACCTCCCCGCTCGCCGCGAACGCCAGCTACACGGTCCGTGTGAGCACCGAGGACGAGGACGGGGCACCCGGCCGCAAGGTCGTCACCTTCGACACCGGCAAGCCCACCACCAAGAAGAGCCTGGACGTCACCTTCGGACCCAAGACGGGCACCTACGGCGTCGGGCAGCCCGTGACGGCCGAGCTGAGCCGGCCCGTCAAGGACAAGGCCCAGCGGGCCGTCGTGGAACGCGCCCTCAAGGTCTCCTCGACGCCCTCCACGGACGGCGCCTGGCACTGGGTGGACGACAAGAAGCTCCACTACCGCCCGAAGGACTACTGGCCCGCCCAGGCCACCGTCCAGGTCCGCAGCAACCTGCAAGGCATCAAGATCGGCGACCGGATGTGGGGCGGCAAGGCCAAGCCGCTGACCTTCACCACCGCGGACAAGCTCGTGGCCGTCACCGACGCCGCCGCCCACCAGATGACCGTCTACAAGAACGACGAGGTCATCCGGCAGATACCGGTCACCACCGGCATGCCCGGCTACGACACCCGCAACGGCGTCAAGGTCGTCCTGGCCAAGGAGGGCACCGTCCGCATGACCAGCGCCAGCATCGGCGCCTCGGACTTCTACGACCTGATGGTGCACCACTCGGTCCGGGTCACCAACAGCGGCGAGTACGTCCACGCAGCCCCCTGGTCCGTCGGCTCCCAGGGCTTTGCCAACGTCAGCCACGGCTGCACCGGCATGAGCACCGAGAACGCGGCCTGGTTCTACGACACCGTCCGCGAGGGCGACATCGTCAAGGTCGTGAACTCCGGCGGCGACATGATGGCCCCCTTCGGCAACGGCTTCGGCGACTGGAACCTCGACTGGGCGAAGTGGCGCACCGGCAGCGCCCTGGTCGGCGGCACCCCGGACGGCCCCACAGAGGCCGACAGGGCCCGGCTACGCCCTCAGAGCGTCTGACCAGAAGGGGGCGCGGGGCTGTATCGGATCTGCGGCTCCGCCGCGGGGGCGCGAACAACCCCCACGCGCCCGCAGCCGCCGAACAACAAGGCGAACCGAGCCCTTAGGCGTTCAAAGCCGCCTTCTCCCGCAGCAGGGAGGCCAGCGCCGAGGCGAACTCCACCGGCTCCACCGGCAGGGTCACCGCGGACTCGGCCCGGCTCCAGGTCGCCAGCCACGCGTCCTGGGGCCGCCCGATCAGCAACAGCACCGGCGGGCAGTCGAACACCTCGTCCTTGATCTGCCGGCAGACCCCCATGCCCCCCATCGGCACGGCCTCGCCGTCCAGTACACAGACGTCGATCCCACCCCGGTCCAGCTCCTTGAGCACCGCGGCCGGGGTCGCGCACTCCAGGAACTCCACCACGGGGACGTCCGGAGCCGGCCTCCGTCCCGTGGCGAGCCGCACCTGCTCGCGGGTGTTGGAGTCGTCGCTGTAGACCAGCACCGTGGCGGTCGGCTGCATTGTTCCTCCGTGACGTCAGCGTCGTAAGGACAGGCCCGTTGGGCCGGATGCTACTCCCTTGAACACCACGTCAACACCGGTACGACCGGCTTAGACACTCCGAACGGCACCCCCCGGAGTGAGGGCGGGATAAGCGACCGACATAATGTCGGTCGTGGCGACAGCAACGACAGCAGAAACCGGGCACGCGCACCCGTCGGTCAACCGGCCGAACCTCACCAGCGTCGGAACCATCATCTGGTTGAGTTCCGAGCTGATGTTCTTCGCGGCCCTCTTCGCGATGTACTTCACCCTGCGATCGGTGACGGGTCCCGATCACTGGAAGGAGATGGCCTCCCATCTCAACTTCCCGTTCTCGGCGGCGAACACCACCATCCTGGTGCTCTCCTCGCTCACCTGCCAGCTCGGCGTCTTCGCCGCCGAGCGCGGTGACGTGAAGAAGCTCCGGATGTGGTTCATCGTCACGTTCGTGATGGGTGCGATCTTCATCGGCGGCCAGGTGCTCGAGTACACCGAGCTGGTCAAGGAGGCGGGCCTGTCCCTCTCCTCCGACCCGTACGGCTCGGTGTTCTACCTGACCACCGGCTTCCACGGACTGCACGTGACGGGCGGACTCATCGCCTTCCTGCTGGTCCTGGGCCGTACCTACGCGGCCCGGAGGTTCACCCACGAGCAGGCGACGGCCGCGATCGTCGTGTCCTATTACTGGCACTTCGTCGATGTCGTCTGGATCGGTCTCTTCGCCACGATCTACATGATCAAGTAGCAGGGCCCGCATCCGCGCGTGCTCGACGAAGCGCGCATCCCAGAAGCATCGACGCAGAAGATCCTGACACCGGGGTAATCCGTGAAAAAGCTCTCCGCACGACGACGCCACCCGCTGGCGGCGCTCGTCGTCCTACTCCTCGCGCTGGCATGCACCGGGGGGCTGTACGCCGTGTTCGCACCCGCGGACAAGGCGCAGGCCGACGAAACCGCCCAGTCCCTCACCATCGAGGAGGGCAAGAAGCTCTACGCCGTCGGCTGCGCCAGTTGCCACGGCACCGGCGGTCAGGGCACCTCCGACGGGCCGAGCCTGGTGGGTGTGGGCGCCGCGGCCGTCGACTTCCAGGTGGCCACCGGCCGTATGCCGGCCGCCACCTCCCAGGGCCCCCAGGTCCCGGAGAAGAAGAACATCTACTCGCAGGCCGAGATCGACCAGCTCGCGGCGTACATCGCCTCGCTGGGCGCCGGCCCGTCGATCCCGACGGAGGAGCAGTACGGCCCCGAGGGTGCCGACATCGCCAAGGGCGGTGAACTGTTCCGCACCAACTGCGCGCAGTGCCACAACTTCACCGGCAAGGGCGGCGCGCTGACGCACGGCAAGTACGCCCCGACCCTCGAGGGCGCCTCCCCGAAGCACATCTACGAGGCCATGCAGACCGGCCCGCAGAACATGCCGTCCTTCCCCGACACCACGCTGTCGGAGAAGAACAAGAAGGACATCATCGCGTACCTCGACGCGGTCAACAGCGAAAAGACCGAGAGCCCCGGCGGCCTCGAACTGGGTGGCCTCGGGCCGGTCAGCGAGGGCCTGTTCGGCTGGATCTTCGGTCTCGGCGGTCTGATCGCCGTCGCCGTGTGGGTCGCCGCCCGGACCGCAAAGGCCAAGAAGTCATGAGTAGCCAAGACATTCCAGAAGAGAACCTGCCTGCCGCGCAGTCCGCAGGCCATGACGAGCACGGGCACGGCGCGGTGAGCGTCGCGGACGACAAGAACCCGTTCGCCGACCCGGGCCTGCCGCCCCACGAGCACCGGATCCAGGACGTCGACGAGCGGGCCGCCAAGCGCTCGGAGCGCACGGTCGCGCTGCTGTTCACGACGTCGATGCTGGCCACGGTCGCCTTCATCGCCTCCTTCGTGGCGATCCCGGTCGACAAGTCGGTCTACATCTGGCCGCTCGGCCACATCAGCGCCCTGAACTTCGCGCTGGGCATGACGCTCGGCATCGCGCTGTTCTGCATCGGCGCGGGCGCCGTCCACTGGGCACGCACCCTGATGTCGGACGTCGAGGTCGCCGACGAGCGGCACCCGATCGAGGCGACGCCCGAGGTCCGCGAGAAGGTCTTCGCCGACTTCAAGCAGGGTGCCAAGGAGTCCGCGCTCGGCCGCCGCAAGCTGATCCGCAACACGATGCTCGGCGCGCTCACGCTGGTGCCGCTCTCCGGCGTCGTGCTGCTGCGCGACCTCGGCCCGCTGCCCGGCACGAAGCTCCGCCACACGCTGTGGTCCAAGGGCAAGCTGCTCGTCAACATGAACACCAACGAGCCGCTGCGTCCGTCCGACGTCGCGGTCGGTTCGCTGACCTTCGCCAAGCCCGAGGGCCTGGAGGAGCACGACCACTCGTTCCAGAACGAGATCGCCAAGGCCGCCCTGATGATCGTCCGGATCCAGCCGGAGGACATCAAGGACAAGCGCGAGCTCGAGTGGTCGCACGAGGGCATCGTGGCGTACTCGAAGATCTGCACCCACGTCGGCTGCCCGATCTCCCTGTACGAGCAGCAGACGCACCACGTGCTCTGCCCGTGCCACCAGTCCACCTTCGACCTCTCCGACGGTGCCCGAGTGATCTTCGGTCCCGCCGGTCACGCCCTGCCGCAGCTCCGCATCGGCGTGAACGACGAGGGCTACCTTCAGGCGCTCGGCGACTTCGACGAGCCCGTCGGCCCTGCTTTCTGGGAGCGCGGATGAGCACTGCACAGACACGCCGCAAGGCACCCGCGGGTGAGCGGGTCGCCGACTGGGCCGACGGCCGCCTCGGGATCTACTCCCTGGCCAAGGCCAACATGCGCAAGATCTTCCCGGACCACTGGTCCTTCATGCTGGGCGAGATCTGCCTCTACAGCTTCATCATCATCATCCTCACGGGTGTGTACCTGACGCTGTTCTTCCACCCGTCGATGAACGAGGTG
>NZ_WWIC01000088.1:0-6452 GCF_009872555.1 Streptomyces sp. SID5643 | reverse complement strand
GAAGGGCGGCCGGGACTGACCGCCGCCCGGCCCCGCCCGGCGGCCGCCGGGCGGGGCCGGCCCTGCTCGACCTGCGCGACCTGCCGGTCACCAAGCCCGCGCGGGCGCCACTGGCCGCCCCGGCCGTCACCGTCGGCCTGCACCTGTGGCGCCGCAACGCTCTTCTGAGCATCCTCGTCAGATCGGCCGTCCAGGTGACGGCCAGCGCCTTCTCCGCCCGGTGCGCGTGTCGTCTCAGCCCTGCTTGGGGGCCGTCGGCGCGGTGCGGCGCAGGGTGAAGGAGTGGCCGGCCGGATCGGCGTAGCCGCGCTCCTCCAGGGGGCCCGAGGGCTCCTTGGCCTCCAGGGGGCGGCCGCCGAGGCTGATGACGCGGCGTTCCACCGCATCGAGGTCGTCCACCACGAACTCCAGATGCGCCTGCAGGGAGTTCTCGGGGCGGGGCCAGCTGGGCGGGGTCGCGTTGACGTCCCGGCGCAGGGCGATCCGGAAGCCGTCGGCGCTCTTGATCTCCACCCTGTTGGCGGTGGCGTCCGACTCCTCCCCCTCCAGCAGTTCCTTGTAGAACACGGCGAGCTTCTCGGGCTCGGCGCAGTCGAGCACGAGGACCCCCGCTTTCACCAGTGCCATGTCTCCTCCGCAGGATTCCGGCCGCAGGGCGGTCGTGCCCCGCGGATCCGTATCTTGCGGATATCCCCGTCCGGCCGAATCAGTCGGCCTTCAACCACCGTCCGTCGCGCATGAGTTCACGGCCGTCGAGTTCGTCGGCCTCCCGCCAGGCCTGCACCCGCTGCGGCACGACACGGAAGTAGAGATACGGCGTGGCGAGCCGGCGGGGGTCGAACCCGGTCTTGGCGGCGAAGAGTTCGGCGTCCTCCTCGGTCAGGTCGCCGGGCTGGACGGTCTCCACCGTGCCTTCCACCATGACCACGTCACGCGTCGGCCCGATGCCCACACGGGCCCGGCCGGACGCGGCGAGGTTCCGTCCGGTGGGGCTGGACGCGGGTGTGGCGAACAACAGGCACGCGCCGTTCCAGAGGAACGACAGCGGGACGAGGTAGGGCGTCCCCGAGGCGCCGTCGGCCGTGGCGACCCAGGCGTCCACGTCATGGTCCAGGCGGTGCAGGGTGTCCTTCTTGCGCTGCTCGGCGCTGCGTACGGGTGCGGACGTCATCGGGTCGGCCTCCTGACGGGTCGTCGGACGGACTCGGACCAGTGTGGCGCCCCGGTGCGCAGGAGGCCCGGCTGACAGGCCACGGCCTGTGAGGGACGAGGGAGTATACGCAGCTCAAGCGCTTTCCGCCGTAACCGAGATCACGGCAGTGTCACGGAATGGCTGGTTCACGCCTTGGGCAGCCTCGTAGCGCTTCTCGGTTCAACGTTCGGACTGCGAAGCCGAGTTCGAGTGTGCGGCCGGTCATGGCACCGTCCGCTCGCAGGGGCGGGGGGCTCTGCGGTCCGTCTCCCGAAAGGAAGCAGATGCCTCAGGACGTCCGGTTCGACCTGCCCTTCGACACCCCTGTCAGCTACCCGCACGCCTAGGGCGAGGTAGCGCACGGTCGTTCGCAGCAAGAGCCGGAGCCGGTCACTTGAGTCCGGCCGTCCAGCGAGGCCGTCGCGGAACGTGCAGAAGATTCCCGGACCCGGCCGGTCCACGACCACGGTCGATCGATTCCGTTTGCCATGACCACATCCATTGGGAGACCGTTGTGAAATCTCGAGTAGCAGGTGCGGTTGCGAAGGCGTCCGCCGACCGATCGCTCCCGCCGCAGCCAGGCGTCCGGCTCCAGCCCACGGAGGCGGGAACCGCCCTGGCCCGCCTGCTGGTGGAACGCGTCAACGGGAGCACGGAGGAGTACCGGAGGTGCCAGGACGCCGCCCAGCAGCGGCTGGACGCACTCGGATCCGCCGAGTCCAGCACCGCGCTACGCGTGGAGGGCGCCCTGCATCTGGCGCGGCCGGCGTTCCTCCCGCCCGACGAGGAGGGCTACTCCAGGTTGAGGCGTCTCGACGCCGGCCTGCGCGTGATAGAAGAGGCCTTCCCACAGGTCAGCACTGATATCGAGGTGTGCAGACTGACCTGCATGATGCTGGAGGGAGCCTGGCGGACCCGGGCCCTGGCCCCGCCGCGCGAGCAGGCCCAGACAGCCGCCTGCACCTGCCCTCTGTGCCGCCGCCTGCCGACTCCCCCTGCACGCACGCTGGACGACTACCGCTGGCGGCACAGCGCCGGTCGCCCCCTCGTGGTCAAGAACTGGCCGCACCGGCGGGAACTCGACAGCGTCCTCACCGGTGGCTGGTCCTGGACCCGGCAGATGAACGACCTGGAGCGGGATCTCGGGCATCGCCACCGCTTCGAGGACGACATCCTCGTCTTCCACGAGTACAAACGCGTGATCGACACCATCGATACGACCCGCCTCACCCAGCACGTCGAAGAGCGCCTGGCCGAGAACTTCAGCACCAACAGCGCGAGGGCCCTGGTCTCCGGCCTCTTCGCGGCCCACAAGCGGTCCGTCGACGAGTACTGGCTCCAGCAGCACGAGGCGGGCAACGTCGTACTGCCCCAGACCAACCCCCTCAACCAGAGCACCTACTCGATCCTGCAGATGCTGGACTGCCTGTTCTGGCACGTCGCGCCCGACACCGAACTCTGGCAGGAGGAGAACCTCGCCTCCCTGCTGCTGTGCCGCGCCATCGACGACATGGCCGACGTCCGGGCCGACGCCCTCACCGGCGAGATCAGCAACTTCTGGCTCGCCGACATGCCCACCCACACCAAGGCCCTCTACGCCGCCTGTGCCATAGCCATCGTCAAGTACGGCTGCATGCCCGAGGCGCACGACCCGATGTGGAACACCTGGCTGATGACCACCACCGTCGTCTGGATGGGGCTCACGGGCCGCCACGCCCTGTGGTTCGACGGCATCACCCAGGGCCTCCCCCCGGCCGAGGACTGTCCGCTGTGCGACCTGCAGCCCAACTCGTGCAGCGGCATCCTCACCGACGGCACCACCCTCACCATCGCCCCGCGGCGCACCGCGACGGGCCTGAGCCCCCGGGCCGCCGAGCTGTCCGCGCGCTGCCGGGCCCAACACCCGCAGGCATGGTCCCTGTTCGACGCCGAGCTGCATGCCTTCGAGGCACTGCACGGCCCCTGGCACGGCAACACCGACAGCGCGTGGGAGATCCTGCGCCGCACCTACATCGCCGCCGTGGAGGCGTCCAGCTCCGAACCGTCCCTGGAGCGCGCCCGTCAGATCCAGGAGGACGCCGGGGTGGTCGGCTCCGAGAAGTTCCACACCCTGCACGACCCCCGGACCGGGAGGGAGGACACCGCACTGCTCGCCTACATGTTCGGCGGTGCCCACCCGCACTTCCTCTGGAACGCCACGGGATACCGTCCCACGGGTGTCACAGGCGACTGGCTCGACGGCTGACGCAGCGACCGCCGGCACCACGCACGGCGTTGCCCGGCCGGATTCCGGCCGGGCAACACGCTCCGCCGACGTGCCCTAGACGGCGAACTCGACCGGCAGGCTGTCCAGCCGGGACTCCCACGTGGAGGCGGTCGAGCCGAGCTCTTCCGGCGGTACGGCAAGGCGCAGGTCCGGCAGCCGGAGCAGCAGGACGCCGACGCCGATCTCGATGATGGACTGGCCGATGTTCTGCCCCGGGCACTCGTGCGGTCCGGAGCTGAACGCCAGGTGCGACTGGTTGCCCTGCACGGCGACGGCCGAGTCGGGCCGCACCTCCGGGTCGAGGTTGCCGGCGGCCAGGCCCAGGATGAGCAGTTCCCCCTCCTGGACGTGATGGCCCCCGAGCTCCAGATCGGCGGTCGCGAACCGGCCCGGCAGCACGGACAGCGGCGGGGTGTCCCACATGACCTCTTCCACCACCGCGGAGATGTTCAGCTCCCCGCTGACCAGACCGGACAGCCGGCCGGAGTCGGTGAGGAGCCGTTGCAGGACCCGGGCCAGCAGGTTGCTGGTGGTGGTGTGCGCCGCGATCAGCACCAGGCGCAGATGGCTGACGACCTCGTCGTGGTCGAGGCCGGCCGGGTGCTCCAGCAGGGCCGTGGCGAAGTCGGAGCCCGGCTCGGCCCGCTTGCGCTCGGCGAGTTCGGCGAGGATCTGCATGATCCGCTCGTTGTGCTCCAGGGCGCCCTCACCGCCCTTGAAGACCTCGGCGCACGACTCGATCAGGCGCAGCCCGTCCGCCGCGGGCAGGCCCAGCATCCTGGTGAGCACGAGCATCGGCAGCTGCTCGGCGTAGTCGGCCACGAGGTCGGCACGCCCCGCGTCGGCGAACGCGTCGATCTGCTTGTTCGCGAAGTAGGTGACGTGCCGCCGGATGCCCCGGGCGGCCGCCGCCTGCAACCCGTCGGTGACGGCGCCGCGCAGCCTGCGGTGCGGTTCGCCGTCCTGGGACACACAGTCGGGGCGCCAGCCGACCATGGGCATGATCGGCGAGGTCTCCTCGATCCGGCCCTCCCGCCAGTCCCGCCAGATCCGCGCGTCCCGGCTGAACTGGCGGGGGTTGTCCAGCACCCGCCGGTTGTCGCGGTAGCCGAGCACCAACCAGGCGGGCACGTCGCCCTCCAGCAGGACCGGGGCGACCGAGCCGTGCTCCTTGCGCAGCCGCTCGTAGATGCCGGCCGGGTCGGTCGCCGCCTCCGGGCCGTACAGCCGGGTCGGATCGGCCCCGTGGTGCGCGACGGGGCAGCCCCGCACGGCCTGGTGGGAGTTGTCGGTCGAATCGTTCATCGGGGCTCCAGGGCCACGGCCGAGCGTTCCTTCAGATGGTGGATCAGTGCGACCAGGACGTCCCGGCTGGAGGCCCGGTCGCGGGCGTCGAAGGCCACGACCGGGGTGTGCTCGGGGATGTCCAGGGCGTCCCGGATCTCCTCGACCGGATAGTTCCGCGAGTCGGGGAAGACGTTCAGCGCGACCACGAAGGGGACGTCCAGGCGCTCCATCTCCTCGATCGCCCGGAAACTGGACTCCAGGCGGCGCGTGTCCACCAGGACCACGGCGCCGAGGGCGCCCTTGAACAGTCCGTTCCACAGGAACCAGAACCGTTCCTGCCCGGGTGTGCCGAACAGGTACAGCACCAGGCTCTCGTTGATGCCGATCTTGCCGAAGTCCAGGCTGACGGTGGTCTGCGTCTTGTCGGCGACGCCGATCAGGTGGTCGACGTCGGCACTGGCCTGGGTGAGGGTCTCCTCGGTGGTGAGCGGCTTGATGTCGCTGACCGACCGGACCATGGTGGTCTTCCCGGTGCCGAACCCGCCCGCGATCATCACCTTCACCGAGCGGGTGTCCCCGGCCGAGCCTCCGGGTTGGTCAAAGCCTTTCAAGTCCACTGAGTACCTCCTCAAGGAGCGCGAGGTCGGGCCCGCGGCCGGCGTCGTGCGCCGGGATGGGGTTACGGGCTTCGACGCGACCTGCGTCCAGCAGGTCCGACAGCAGCACCGCGAGAATGTTGAAGGGGAGCCCGAGGTGAGCGCCGAGCTCGGCGACCGACAGCGGGTCGCGGCAGCGGCGGAGGATCTCCTCGTGCTCGTGCTGCATGCCCGGTAAGGGGGCGGCGCGGGAGACGACGAGGGTCGCCACGTCGAGGCTCGACGCCGAACCGCCCGGTCCGCTGCGCCCTCCCGTGAGGACGTAGTAGCGCTCGAGACCGGACGGGTCCGACGGTCTGCGGGGAGCACTCATCCAGAGTGCTCCTCCAGGCGCGGAGTGGTGCCGAGGAGCTCACCCATCCTGCGGGCCAGGTCCCTCATCTGGTGCCCGAGCAGGCCCTGGTCGAGACCTTCCCTGGCGAGGACACCGAGGTACGTCTCCACACCCGCGCGCACGACGAACAGGTGCCCGCCGTCCACCTCGATCATCGCGAGGCGCAGCTGCCCGGCGTACTTGGGGAACTGCTCGGCGACCGGCTGGGCCAGGGCCTGAAGGCCGGCCACCACGGCCGCGAAGCGGTCGACGTCGTCGGGGTCTTCGGCGCCGTAGGAGGTGATGGCCTTGCCGTCACTGGAGGCCACGAGGGCGAAACGGATCTCCTGGATGCTCTCGACGAGATCGCGGAGCGCCCAGCTCACATCTGTTCCTTGTTGCGTCATGGGACTAGTCGCTCTCTTCGGTGCGGTGCTCGGTGTACTCGCGGCCGGCGGTGTCGCGGTCGCCGGCCGGCTCGGAGGCCTCCGCCGCGTCGCGTCCGGCGGTGGCGAAGGCGGCGAGACCCGAGAAGGACGCGTCCGGCGGAACGGCGGCGACGGTGCCCCGGTCGGTGCGTTCGGCCGGCCTGGGTGCCTCCGTCTCGTTCCGCCTGCTGCGGCGCCGGGGCAGGCCGCCGGGCGTGGTCTCCGCGACCTCCGCCTGCGCGGCCCGTGGCTGGGGCACGGTGGCCGTCTCGCGGGCCGGGGCCGCGGTGGCGGTGCGCGCCTCCGGGGC
>NZ_WWIC01000087.1:0-9062 GCF_009872555.1 Streptomyces sp. SID5643 | reverse complement strand
ACGAGTTCTCCGGCGGCCAGCGCCAGCGCATCGGCATCGCCCGCGCCCTCGCCCTGCGGCCGAAGCTGATCGTGGCCGACGAGCCGGTGTCGGCGCTGGACGTCTCGATCCAGGCGCAGGTCGTCAACCTGCTCCAGGACCTCCAGCGGGAGTTCGGCATCGCCTTCGTCTTCATCGCCCACGACCTGGCCGTGGTACGGCACTTCTCCGAGCGGGTCGCCGTGATGTACCTCGGCAAGATCGTGGAGGTCGCCGAGCGGGAGTCGCTCTACACCAGGCCCCGGCACCCCTACACGCACGCGCTGCTGTCCGCCGTACCCGAGGCCGACCCGGACGCGGTGGAGCGGCGTGAACGCATCCGGCTGGCCGGGGACGTGCCGTCCCCGATCGACCCGCCCTCCGGATGCCGCTTCCGCACCCGCTGCTGGAAGGCACAGGACAAGTGCGCCACCGAGGAACCGCCCCTGGCCCGGGCCGAGGGCAGTCCCACGGGCCATCTCACCGCCTGCCACTTCCCCGAGGAGCCCACGGTCGCCGCGCGCGAGGAGGACATCGTCCTGGACCCGGCGCTCGGCCGGGCAGGGTCGCCCACGGGGTGAGTCACCCGTGCACCGCGTTCCGCAGCGCCCGGCCGGCGTGCCTCGTCACCGGATCTCCGTGACCGAAGCAGGCCACGTCCGGGTCCAGTTCGGCCAGGAGGCGGCAGGCCGCGAGGACCTGCGGGCGGTCGAGGTTGAACACTCCCGGCATCACGGTGCCGTCGACGGGTGACGCGGCGACCGTGTCACCCGTGAACAGCACTCCGTGTTCCGGGAGGTGGAGCGCGATGCTGCCGTGCGTATGTCCCGGGACGTGCACGACACGCGCCCCGCCGCCGATGTCCAGCACGTCGTCGCCGGAGACTTCGGTGAGTCGCGGCGGCCGGGCGAAATCCCCCTCGGGCAGCAGCCTCGCCGCCTGCTGGTGCAGTGGCCGCTCCCAGTCCTCGAAGACCGGCGGCGGACCCGGGACGTCCCCGCGTACGACCGGCGCGTCGAGTCGGTGGGCCAGCACCTCGGCGCCGCTCAGCGCGGCGAACTCGCCCGCCCCGCCCGCGTGGTCCTCGTGGAAGTGGGTCAGCACGATCCGCCGCACGTCCCGGGGGGCGAGGCCGAGGGCGGTCACCGCCTCGGCGATGTGTGTTCCGGAGCCGGCCGGGCCGGCGTCGACCAGCGTCAGTCGGCCGCCGTCGCGCCAGAGGTAGGCCTGACCGACCGGGAAGCGCAGGAGGTGCAGGCGGGGAGACAGGTCGATCAGTTCCATGGGGCGACCATAGAAAGGCCCCCGTCCCGGGACGAGGGCCTTCTGCTGCGGGCAGAGCGGTCAGCCCGCCGCGTAGTTGCGCAGGAACAGCGCCTCGGCCACCGACAGGCGCTCCAGTTCGTCGGGGGACACGCTCTCGTTCACCGCGTGGATCTGCGCCTCCGGCTCGCTCAGCCCGATGAGCAGGATCTCCGCACTCGGGTAGAGGGCGGCCAGCGTGTTGCACAGCGGGATCGAGCCGCCCTGCCCCGCGTACTGCATCTCCTGGCCCGGGTAGGCGACCGCCATCGCGGCCGCCATGGCCTGGTACGCCGGGCTGGAGGTGTCGGCGCGGAAGGCCTGGCCCTCACCGATCTGCTCGGTGCTCACCCGCGCACCCCACGGCGTGTGCGCCTCCAGGTGTGCCTGGAGCAGCTTGGTCGCCTCGCTCGCGTCCACCCCCGGCGGCACCCGCAGACTGACCAGCGCCCGGGCACTGGCCTGCACGGACGGGGTGGCACCGACGACCGGAGGGCAGTCGATGCCGATGACCGTGACGGCCGGCCGCGCCCAGATCCGGTCGGCGACCGTGCCGGACCCGATCAGCTCCACGCCGTCGAGCACCTTGGCGTCCTGGCGGAACTGCTCCTCCCCGTACTCCAGACCCTCCCAGGCATCGCTTCCGGAGAGCCCCTCGACGGTCGTCGAACCGTCCTCGGCGCGCAGCGAGTCCAGGACCCGGATCAGCGCGGCCAGCGCGTCGGGCGCGGCGCCGCCGAACTGGCCCGAGTGCAGGTTGCCCGCGAGGGTGTCGATGCGCACGCGGACGAGGGTCATACCGCGCAGGGTGGAGGTCACGGTCGGCAGACCGGCGCGGAAGTTGCCCGCGTCGCCGATGACGATCGTGTCCGCCGCGAGCAGCTCCGGGTGGGCCTCGGCATACCGCTCCAGACCGCCCGTGCCCATCTCCTCGGAGCCCTCGGCGATCACCTTGACGCCGACGGGGATCCCGCCGTTCGCCTTCAGCGCGCGCAGCGCCAGCAGGTGCATGATCAGGCCGCCCTTGCAGTCGGCGGCTCCGCGTCCGTACCAGCGCCCGTCCCGCTCGGTCAGCTCGAACGGCGGCGTCGTCCAGGCGGCCTCGTCCAGCGGCGGCTGCACGTCGTAGTGGGCGTAGAGCAGGACGGTCTTGGCGCCGGCCGGGCCGGGCAGGTAGCCGTAGACCGACTGCGTGCCGTCGGGGGTGTCGAGCAGGGCCACGTCCTGGAAGCCTTCGGCGGTGAGCGCGTCCGCGACCCAGCGTGCGGCGCCCTCGCTCTCGCTCTTCGGGAACTGGTCGAAGTCCGCCACCGACCGGAAGGCCACCAGTTCGGTGAGCTCCTCCTTCGCCCTGGGCATCAGCGAGGCGACGGTCTCGGCGACCGGATTCGACGACATGGGCACGCTCCTCGTGGGTGCGACGTTGTACGGATGCGTACGTCTCGGTACGCGATGATCGTGTGGTGCGGGAGCGGCCCCGTGTAAGGGCCACCCACGTCGCCGATCCTCCCACAGCGGCCTGCGGTGACCGCCGCCGTAGGATGCGGGAGACAGCGGCAGGCGGCTTGATCGGGAGCAGTAGACCATCGTGAGCAGCGAGAACTCTTCGGCGGACGACGTGCGGCAGGTGTGGGACGTCGTCGTGGTGGGCGCGGGACCCGCGGGCGCTTCGGCCGCCTATGCGGCAGCGGTGGCCGGCAGACGCGTGCTGCTGCTGGAGAAGGCCGAACTGCCGCGGTACAAGACGTGCGGTGGCGGCATCATCGGTCCCTCACGTGACGCGCTGCCGCCCGGCTTCGAGCTGCCGTTCCGCGACCGGGTGTATGCGGTGACGTTCTCCAGCAACGGCCGGTTCACGCGCACGCGCCGCTCGAAGCAGATGCTGTTCGGGCTGATCAACCGGCCCGAGTTCGACCAGCAGCTGGTCGAGCACGCGCAGAAGGCGGGCGCCGAGCTGCGGACGGGCGTCACGGTCCAGCGGGTCGAGCAGCACGGCTCGGCGGTGCCGGACCGGCGCACGGTCGCCGTGGTCCTCCAGGGCGGCGAGGTCGTGCTCGCGCGGGCCGTCGTCGGTGCGGACGGCAGTGCCAGCCGTATAGGGGCCCATGTCGGGGTCAAGCTCGGTCAGGTGGATCTCGGCCTGGAGGCGGAGATCCCGGTGCCGGAGACCGTCGCCGAGGACTGGAAGGGCCGGGTGCTCATCGACTGGGGCCCCATGCCCGGCAGTTACGGCTGGGTCTTCCCCAAGGGGGACACCCTGACGGTCGGGGTCATCTCGGCCCGTGGCGAAGGCGCCGCGACCAAGCGGTACTTGGAGGAGTTCATCGGGCGGCTCGGCCTCGCCGGCTTCGAACCGAGCATCTCCTCCGGGCATTTGACCCGCTGCCGGGCCGACGACTCGCCGCTCTCGCGCGGGCGGGTGCTGGTGTGCGGCGACGCGGCGGGGCTGCTGGAGCCATGGACCCGGGAGGGCATCTCCTTCGCGCTGCGCTCCGGCCGGCTCGCGGGGGAGTGGGCGGTGCGGATCGCCGAGGCGCACGACGCCGTGGACACGCGCCGGCAGGCTCTGAACTACGCGTTCGCCGTCAAGGCCGGGCTCGGAGTGGAGATGAGCGTCGGCAAGCGGCTGCTGACCGTGTTCGAGCGCCGTCCCGGCCTGTTCCACGGAGCGCTGACGGGCTTCCGCCCGGCGTGGAAGGCGTTCAAGGAGATCACGCAGGGCTCGACGTCGCTGGGCGAGATCGTCCGCGCGTATCCGATCGCCCAGCGGGCCCTGACCGCGCTGGACCGCCGTCCCGCCGCGGGCGGCGAGGTCAGTTCGCCGGAGTGATCTCGAAGACCGGGTGGTCGGGGGCGATGCGGCGCAGTTCGGCGTCCGGGGAGTCGGGGCCGACGCCGTGGAAGAAGACCCCGACCTCTGCCTTCCAGCGCTTGAGGTAGGCGCGCAGGACCGGGGTCTTGTCGTCGTCGCCCACCTCGACCGCGGTGAAGACGTCCACGCGCTTGCCGAGGTGCAGTTCGCCGCCGCCCGCGGCGCGCATGTTGTGCGTCCACTGCACATGACCGCGGGGAGCGACCAGGTACTGCTTGCCGTCCACAGTCAGCAGGTTGACCGGGGTGGTGCGCCACTGGCCGCTCTTGCGGCCGCGGACGGCGAGGACACGGGAGCCCCAGACGCTGATGCCGCGGCGGGTCATCCAGGCCACGACGCGGTTGAAGACGTTGACGGTGAACCAGCCGGGCTTCTGGACGTGCGTGGACATGGGGCCCCCTCGGGTGGCGGCGAAGCGGTGCTCTCTTATGTGAGCACTGCTCTCACTCTCTCTGGCGTCAGTGTGCACGAGCCCGCCTCGCCCGCGCAAGAGCACTGCTCTCTTTTGTGTTCACCGCTCCGTTCTGTGTGCAGTGCTCCGTTCTCATGGGAGACTGCCCGGCATGAGCACCGCACAGGGCGCCCGTGCCCGGGCCAGGATCGAAGTCACCGCGGCCATCAAGGGCGAGGCCCGCAGACAGCTCGCGGCGGAGGGCGCCGCCCGGCTCTCCCTGCGCGCCGTGGCCCGTGAGCTCGGCATGGTCTCCTCCGCGCTGTACCGCTACTTCCCCAGCCGTGACGACCTGCTGACCGCTCTCATCATCGACGCCTACGACTCCCTCGGAGAGAGCGCCGAGGCGGCCCACGATGCGGCGGACCCGCCCTTCGAGCGCTGGATCTCGGTCTGCGAGGCGGTGCGGGGCTGGGCTCTGGACCGTCCGCACGAGTACGCGCTGATCTACGGCTCGCCCGTCCCCGGCTACACGGCCCCCGACACCACCGTCCCGGCCGCCGCCCGCGTCGGCCTGCTGCTCATCGGCATCGCCCGCGACGCCCACCGGGGCTCTGTTCCCGGCCGGCCCGCGCTGGCGGACGAGCTCCGCCCGGAGGCCGAGCGCATGGCCGCCGACCTCGCCCCCGACCTCCCCCCGGAAGTCGTCACGGCCCTCGTCGCCGCCTGGGCCCAGCTGTACGGACTGGTCGGCTTCGAGCTGTTCGGCCAGTTCAACCGGGTGGTGGAGGACCGGGAGGCCTTCTTCCGGCACGCGGTGGGACAACTCGCCCGGGGGGTGGGGCTGGTTCCCGGGCTCCGATAGGTCACCGGGTTCGGTCGCTCGCACGTACTTCCCGGGGAGTACGCCTGATCACCTCGCCGGGGTGACGCGACTGTGGCGGCGTGGCGTCTAGCGTGGCCGGTATGGACGAGCAGAGCGCGCGGAGCGGTCCGCCGCGGGGGTGGCGGCACGGGTCCCCGCCGTGGGACCGGTGGGAGCACCCCGCGACGCGATGGCCCTGGCGTTCCACGGTGCTCGTGACCGTGTTCGTCCTGGTCGGTTCGGGCTTCGCCGCCCACGCACAGCAGGGCGAGCGGGCGGACCTGGATCCCTTCGCACGGGTGCTGCTGCTGGTGGCCGGAGGGCTGCTGCTGTGGCGCAAGCGGTATCCGGTGGCCGTGGTGTTCGGCACGGCGGCGGCCGTCATGGTCTACCTGGGGGCCGGGTATCCCTACGGACCGGTGCTCCTCACCGTCGCCCTGGCCTGCTTCAGCGCCGTCGTCGCCGGGCACCGCCGGGCGGCCTTGGCCGCGATGGGCATGCTGTGGGCCGGGCACGTCCTGGTGGCGCACTGGCTCTTCCGGTGGCTGCCGCCGTCCGGTGACTCAGCCGTCTCCTGGGGCGAGGAGATCGTCGTCGCCACCTGGCTGGTGGCCATCGCGGCGGTGTCGGAGCTGTTCCGTGTGCGGCGCGAGCAGTGGATCCGCGACCGGGCCGAACGTGCCGTGGCCGCGCGGCGGCGGGCCGACGAGGAGCGGCTGCGGATCGCGCGGGAGCTGCACGACGTCCTCGCCCACAGCATCTCCGTCATCAACGTGCAGGCCGGAGTCGGCCTCGCGCTCCTCGACACCGACCCCGAGCAGGCCCGCACGGCCCTGACCACCATCAAGGACCAGAGCAAGGAGGCGCTCGGCGAGGTGCGCCAGGTGCTCGACACGCTGCGCGCCCCCGGTGACGCGCCGCGCACCCCCGCGCCCGGGCTCGACCGGCTGCCCGAACTGGTGGAACAGGCCGCGGGGGCGGGCCTCGCGGTCGACGTCGAGGGGAAGCCGCCGCGTCTCGCCCCCGGCACGGATCTCGCCGCCTTCCGGATCGTCCAGGAGGCCCTGACCAACGTCGTACGGCACTCGGGTTCGCGGCACGCGCGCGTGCACCTGGCGCACGACGCGCGGGTGCTGCGACTGCGCGTGGACGACGACGGGCCCGCGACCGGGGACGACGCGGGCGGCAGTGGCAACGGCCTCGCGGGGATGCGGGAGCGGGCCGCCGCCCTGGGTGGCACCATCGAGGCGGGTCCCCGCCCGGACGGCGGGTTCCGGGTGCTCGCCGTGCTGCCGCTCACGTCGTCGTCCGCCGCCCGCACCTCTCCCGGACCGAAACAGGAGGACCGGTGATCCGCGTACTGCTCGCCGACGACCAGTCACTGGTACGGGCGGGGTTCCGGGCGCTGCTCGACGCGCAGCCCGACATCGAGGTGGCCGCGGAGGCCGCCGACGGTGCCGAGGCCGTGCGCCGCATCCGCGAACTGCGGCCCGACGTGGTCCTGATGGACATCCGCATGCCCGCCCTCGACGGCCTCGCCGCGACCCGGCAGGTGACCGGCGACCCCGGCCTGAAGGACGTCAGGGTCGTCATGCTCACCACCTTCGAGCTCGACGAGTACGTCTTCGAGGCGATCCGCTCCGGTGCCTCCGGCTTCCTGGTCAAGGACACCGAGCCCGACGAACTCCTGCGCGCCGTGAGGGCGGTGGTCGCGGGCGATGCCCTGCTGTCGCCGGGCGTCACCCGGCGGCTGATCTCCGAGTTCGCCTCCCGCTCCAAGGAACCGGCGGCGGCCGGCGCCCTGGCCCGGCTCACCGAGCGGGAGCGGGAGGTCATGGCGCTGGTCGGGATCGGCCTGTCCAACGAGGAGATCGCCCGCCGCCTGGTCGTCAGCCCGCTCACCGCGAAGACCCACGTCAGCCGCACGATGGTGAAGCTCGGCGCTCGCGACCGGGCCCAACTGGTCGTGTTCGCCTACGAGTCGGGGCTGGTGCGGCCGGGCTGGCTGGGCTGACCGTCCTTCCGGAACCGGACCAGCACGCTGACGACCCGGACGGCGAAGAGCACCGACGCGAGCACCGAACCGGCGAGCGGCAGCAGGCGCTCCGGCGTCTCCGGCAGGTCGAAGAGCAGTGCGGGCCCGGCCACGGCCCCGAACACCACCGCCGCCGCGAAGGCCGCGCTGCACAGCGCGTATCCGATCTCGACGGTGATCGCGTCCCGTTCGGCCTGCGTACGCCGTCCCCCGTGGCTGGTCATACGGCGAGTGAAGCAGGGGTGCGCCCGGCGGGCAAGGCAGCCCGCCGGGCGCACGGTGGGAGGCGTTCCCCCCGGTTGCGCTAGTCGCCGACGGCGACGCGCTCCGCCTCCTTCGGGGTGGACTTGGCGACCACGACGGACGATCCGGGGGACGTCCGGTCCCGGCGGGGCCGCAGGCCCGTGAGGGTGATCAGCAGGCCGGCGAAGGCGACGAGCGTCACGACCACCAGGCCGGGCCGGTAACTGTCCAGGACGGCCTGCGGAGAGGGGTTGCCGCCCTCGGGGGAGTTCGCGGTCACCACCGCCGTGACCACGGCGAGGAAGATCGCGCCGCCGACCTGGACCGAGGTGTTGAGCAGCCCGGATACCATGCCCTGCTCGTGCTCGTCCACACCGTTGGTGGCCTGGACGTTGAGGGACGGGAACGTCAGCGCGAAGCCGGACCCCACCAGCAGCATCGTCGGCAGGATCACCGCCGCGTAGACCGGGTCGAGGTCGATGCGCAGGAACAGCACGTACCCGGTGACCATCAGCGCGAAGCCCAGCACCATCAGCCGGGCCGTGCCGAAGCGGTCGATGACGGCTCCGACCTTCGTCGCGGACAGCGCCACCAGGGCGCCGGCCGGCAGGAACGCCAGCGCCGTGTGCAGCGCGGACCAGCCCAGCAGCTGCTGCATGTACAGGGTCACCAGGAACTGGAAGCCGATGTAGCTGCCGACGAACGTCAACGCGCCCAGCTGGGCCCGCACTTGCGGCCCCGAACGCAGCACGCCGAGCCGGATCAGCGGGCTGGGGCTGCGCCGCTCGACGGCCACGAAGGCGGCCAGGAGAACGGCCACCGCGGCGAAGGACAGGACGGTGCGGGCCGAGCCCCAGCCCACCTCGGGCGCCTCGACGACGGTGAAGACGAGCAGCAGCATCGAGGCGGTGCCGAGGACGGCGCCCGGCACGTCGTAGCCGCCCCGGCCGCGCTCGCGCTCGGTGCGCGGCAGCAGCTTCATGCCCACGAACAGGGCGATCAGCGCGACGGGGGCGGGCAGGAGCATGGTGAGCCGCCAGCTGGCCTCCGTGAGCAGACCGGAGAAGACCAGCCCCATCGAGTAGCCGGTGGCTCCGCAGGTGGTGTAGATGGCCAGGGCGCGGTTGCGCAGGGGACCTTCGGGAAACGTGGTGGTGATGATCGAGAGGCCGGCCGGGGCCGTGAAGGCCGCGCTCAGGCCCTTGATGAAGCGGCTGGCGATGAGCAGCGGCCCGGAGTCGACGAGACCGCCGAGCAGCGAGGCGAGGGCGAAGACGCCGAGGGCCACCAGGAAGACCTGGCGCCGGCCCAGCAGGTCGGCGGCCCGGCCGCCCAG
>NZ_WWIC01000086.1:0-16989 GCF_009872555.1 Streptomyces sp. SID5643 | reverse complement strand
ACCACCTTCGACCTCGACGAGTACGTGTACGAGGCGCTGCGCGCCGGCGCGTCCGGATTCCTGCTGAAGGACGCGTCCGCCACGGAACTCGCCCACGCCGTACGGGTGGTGGGGGCGGGTGAGGCCCTGCTCGCGCCGAACATCACCAAGCGCCTCATCGCCGAGTTCTCTCGGGTGACCGACTCTCCGCACACCCCGCTCAAGAGCCGCAACGGCAATCTGACCGAGCGTGAGACGGAGGTCCTGTCACTGATCGCGCAGGGCCTGGCGAACGGGGAGATAGCAGAGCGGCTGGTGCTGGCGGAGCAGACCGTCAAGACGCATGTCAGCCGGATCCTGGTCAAGTTGAACCTGCGCGACCGGACGCAGGCCGCGATCCACGCGTACGAGACGGGCCTGGTGCGTCCGGCCGGATACTGAGGCCGCGGCCGGACGCCCCTCAGACGCTGCCGAGGACCACGACCGCGTTGTGACCGCCGAAGCCGAAGGAGTTGCTGACGGCGAGGGACACGGGGGTGTGCCGGGACACGCCGTGGACGATGTCGATTCCGGCGATGTCCCCGCCGGGCGCACGGAAGTTGGCGGTGGGCGGGATCACCCCCTGCTCGATCGACAGGGCGGTGAACGCGGCCTCGACGGCCCCCGCGGCACCGAGCATGTGCCCGGTCACTCCCTTGGTCGAGGTCACCGCGGTGCCCCGGCCGAAGACGTCCTCGATCAGACCCGCTTCGACCGCGTCGCCCTGGGGCGTGCTGGTCGCGTGGGCGTTGACGAGTTCGACGTCGCCGGCGCCGACTCGCGCGTCTTCGAGCGCCAGCCGCAGGGCGAGCCGCGCACCGCGCCCCTCGGGTTCGGGCGAGGTGAGATGGTAGGCGTCCGACGAGGCGCCGTGGCCCAGGAGCCGCGCGTAGGGACGCCGGCCGCGGGCCCGCGCGTCGTCCGCGCGTTCCAGGACGAGCACGGCGGCGCCCTCGCCCAGGACGAAGCCGTCGCGGTGCTCGTCGAACGGCCGGGACGCGCCGGAGGGGTCCTCGACCCGCCGGGACAGCGCCTTGAGCCGGTCGAAGGCGGTGGACACGAGGGGCGTCACCGCGGCTTCGGTCCCGCCGGCCAGCACCACGTCGCAGCGGCCCGCGCGCAGCAGGTCCAGGGCGAGGCCCAGGGCGGTCGTACCGGCCGCACAGGCGGTGGAGAGGGCGAGCGAGGGCCCGTGCAGACCGAGGTCCATGGCGACGGAGCCCGCGGCGATGTTGCCGATGGCCTTGGGGACGGTCAGCGGGTTGACGGCACGCTGGCCCCGCTCGCCCAGCCGCTGCCCCTGCTCCTCCCAGGTCCGCTGTCCGCCGACCGCGGTGCCCAGGGCCACCCCGACCCGCGCCGGGTCCCAGCCGTCGTCGCCCGGAGCCGCGTCGGCGACCGCCTCGCGGGCCGCAGCGATGGCGTACTGCGTGAAGGGGTCCATACGACGGGCCTCGGTACCCAGCACCGCGTTCGGATCGAACCCGGTCACGGGGCAGCTGAAGTCGACCGCCAGACCCGCCAGCCGGGGATCGGCCGCGGCCGCGGGCAGCCCGGCGCAGGTGGCCTTCCACGCCGTCGTGGTGTCGGCCCCGGCCGGGGTGACCATGCCGATCCCGGTGATGACGACGTCCGGCCGCCGGTATCCGTAGGCGGTCATGCCGGGACGACCGCTCCCTGGGCCTCCAGCAGCTCGGCCAGTTCGGCCACCGTGGTCGTGGGGGCGAGGTCCTCCTCCTCGACGGTGACACCGAGGTCGTCCTCCAACTGGGCGCCCAGCTCCGCCAGGGACAGTGAATCGAGCTCCAGCTGCTGGAACGACATCGTGGGCTCGATGACTCCGGGGACCTTGTAGACCGTGCCGAGGATGGTGGCGAGGTAGTCGGCGATCATCAGGGTTTTCCTCTCACTCAGATCTCTGAGCTCACGGCGGAAAGCCGCGGCCAAGTCAGTGCGGCCGATGCCCAGGTCAGTCCGCCGCCGAAGGCGGTCAGCACGGTCCGGGCACCCTCCTGGAGCTGATGGGTGTGCAGCGCCTCGGCGAGCGCCAGCGGGATGGATGCGGCCGCCGTGTTGCCGACACGTTCCAGCGCGCACACCGCTCGCTCCGGCGGCACGCCGAGCCGCTCCGCCGTGGCCCGGATGATGCGCGCGTTCGCCTGGTGCGGCACGAGGGCGTCCACGTCCGACGGGCTCCAGGCGCAGTCCTTCATCACCCGCAGGGCCGAGGCCGTCATCTGCTCGATCGCCCGCAGGTACACCTTCCGGCCGGCCATGGAGAACCAGCGCGGACCGTCGCTCTGCTCGCCCGGGCCCGGGACGTGGATCAGGTCCTTGCCGGACCCGTCGCTGCCGAGGTCGAAGGCGAGCAGCGCACCCCGCTCCTGCGACGAGCCGCGCCGCAGCACCACCGCGCCCGCGCCGTCACCGAAGATCACGGCGGTGCCGCGGTCCGACGGGTCGACGATGCGGGTGTAGGTCTCGGCCGCCACGACCAGGACGCTGTCCACGATTCCGGCCGTGATCATGCTCGCGGCCGTCGTCACGGCGTAGAGGAAGCCCGTGCAGACGGCGGACAGGTCGAACGCGGGAACCGGACCGAGCCCGAGGCGCTGGGCGACCTCCGGGGCGGCGGCCGGGCAGGGGCGGTCCGGTGTCGTGGTGGCGAGGATCAGACCACCGACATCCCGCAGTCCGGCCGAACGCAGCGCGTTGGCACCGGCCTCGCAGGCAAGATCCCGCATGGAGACGTCGGGCGCCGCCCGGCGTCGTGCCCCGATCCCGGTGCGGGTACGGATCCACTCGGCACTGGTGTCCAGCCGGGCCGCCAGAGAGGCGTTGTCGAACTCCTCGGTCGGCAGGCAGGTACCGAGTCCGGCGATCACCGCTGCTGGTGTAGGCATCTGGCTGGCTCCCCGTCGGGCTACGCGGCGCGCGGCGTCAGCCGGACCTGAAGACGCTCCGGACCGTTGACGACTATGGAATCGAGCAGTTTCGGTTCGCCGTCGAGTTCGATGTCGACGGATTTACTGAGCAGTTCACCGTAGAGAAGTCTGAGTTCCACTCGGGCGAGCATGCTGCCGACGCAGAAATGCTCACCGAACCCCAGTGCCAAATGCCGATTCGGCTGTCGACGCACATCGAAGAGGTCGGGATTCTCGAATACCGTTTCGTCGCGATTGGCCGACGGGAGCCAGAATACGACGCGGTCGCCGGCCGCAATGTTCTTCCCGTGGATCTCGATCGGCCGTACCGCGGTGCGCATGATATGCGTCGCGGTGGACGTCCAGCGGAGAACCTCTTCGACGGCGGACGGCAGCAGGTCCGGCTCTTCGGCAAGAATGCGCCACTGTTCGGGATGCCGGAGGAATGTCAGCATGCCGCCGGATGCCGCTATGCGGGTGTTCTCGGTCCCGCCGACAAGCAGGTTGTCGCAGTTGAGGATGACGTCCTCGGGGCTGAGGCGTTCACCCTGGATGGTGGCCGTAGCCAGCACGCTCACCAGGTCGTCGGCGGGGTTCGCCGCCTTCTCGGCCTGAAGCTTCTCGAAGTACCCGAGGATGTCCAGGTGGGCGAACCTGCGGGTGAGCGGGTCGCCGGCCGCGAACGCCTGGCTGGTCAGGTGGTACAAGTGCTGCCAGTCGGACTCCGGCACACCCATCATCTTGCAGATCACGTACAGCGGGACCCGGGCGGCGATCTCGGCGACGAAGTCGCAGCTCCCGCGCTCCAGGGCCTCGTCGACGACCCGCTGGGCGATGGCCTTCATCTCCGCCTCGAGGGCGCGCACCGACCGGACCGTGAACCATTCGTCGACCAGCCCCCGGAGCTGTCGGTGCCGGGGCGCGTCGGTGAGGGCGAGGGTGCGCCCGCCTCCCGGGTCGGCCCCGTGGTCGGCGGGCCGCAGCAGGATGCCCTGGGCCGAGCTGAAGGTCTCTGCGTCGCGGTACGCCGCACGTATGTCCTCGTACCTGGTCAGCGACCAGAAACCCGGCAGTTCGGCCGGCGGATGCCAGTGGACCGGCTCGTTGGCGCGGAGCCATCGCCATTGTGCGAATGGGTCACCGTGTGAATAGAGTTCCGGGTCGGTCAAGTTGATATGCGGTGGTGGCTCGGTCGGCTCACTGTGCATGCGATGCCTCGCAGGGTTCTCTCGGCGGTTTTCACGGTGGCATGACGTTTCGCGTACCGTCAAGATCTCCCAGGACGTTGTGTCGGCTGTTCAACTGCTGCGGCGGCGCAGTTGAACACACCTGGTTGTGTCCGGATCGGTGCCCTGGTCAGATGGAATTCTGCCGGGTCGTGCCCGGGGAATAGCCCGTGCCCATTGCCGGCCTCTCGATGAAGAGCCGCAAGGCAGAAAGAGACCGTCACGTGCATGCGACCGCTGTCGAAGCTCTGGACTCCGAGCTGGGGGCCCCAGGAAACGAGCACGCGTCATTTCGGCCTGCGTATCTGACCGAGCTCGACCGGCGGGAGGAGTTTCCGTCAGCGGCATGTGCGGTCCTGGACGACTTCGGGCTGAACGCGCACTACGTGCCCGTGGGATCGGGTGGCGTTCTCGGGGACTACGCGGAACTCATGCAATTGCTGCGCACCGTGGCCCGCCGAGATCTGACCGTCGCCGTGGCACACGGCAAGACGTTCCTCGGCGCGGCGTCGGTATGGGTGGCGGGGCGCCCGCAGCAGGCCGCGCGGCTGGGTGAACTGATCGCGGACGGGGCTGTCGTCTCCTGGGGCCTCACGGAGCGCGGGCACGGCAGCGATCTGCTCGCGGGCGAGCTCACGGCGACACCGGACAATGCCGCGCCGGACAATGCCGCGCCGGACCACGGCACACCTGACCACGGCAGCTGGCGCCTCAACGGCGAGAAGTGGCTGATCAACAACGCCACCCGCGGCCGGGCCGTCTGTGTACTCGCCCGGACGGCCCCGGACGGCGGCCCGCGCGGCTTCAGCCTGTTCCTGGTCGACAAGCAGCACCTCACGGACGGTTCGTGGCGCACCCTGCCCAAGGTCCCCACCCATGGCATCCGTGGCGCCGACATCAGCGGTATCGCCTTCCACGACGCCCGGGTCCCCGCCGCGGCGCTCGTGGGCGAGGTGGGCGACGGGATCGAGATCGTCCTCAAGGCACTCCAGCTCACCCGCACCGTCTGCGTGGCACTGTCGCTGGGCGCCGCGGACACGGCCCTGAGGATCGCCGTCGACTACGCGCGAGACCGCCGCCTGTACGGCCGCACGCTGATCGAGCTGCCGCGGATCCGCCGGATCCTGGGCCGGATCAGCGCCGCGCGGCTCGTGGCGGAGGCGACCGGCATCGTGGCGGTGCGCAGCGTCCACGCGCTGACCGGCGAGATGAGCGTGACCTCCGCCGTTGCCAAGGCCCTCGTACCGGACCTGGTGCAAGGCGTCGTCGACCGGGTCGCCGAGCTTCTCGGTGTCAGAGGCTTCCTGGAACACGAGTTCGCCGACGGCGTCTTCGCCAAGCTGGAGCGTGACCACCGGGTCGTGGCCATCTTCGACGGCAACACGGCCGTCAACAGGAACGTTCTCATCGACCAGTTCCCCCTGCTGGCCGTCGGCTACCGACGGGTGCGGTGGGACGAAGCGGGCGTACGGCACGCGACCGACCTCGACGCGCGGCCGGCCGAGTTCACGCCCGACCGGCTCGCCCTGCTGTCCTCGGGCGGCTGCAGCCTGGTCCAGAGCCTCCCCGGCGCCGTCGCGCGTGTCCACGCCCAGGCTGCCGAGGGACTGCTGTCTCCGCGAACCGCCGCGCTGGCCGAGCGGATCAAGGAGGAGACGGACGCCCTGCACAAGGAGCTCGAAACCCGGCAGCGCTCCGCCCGGACCGTGCCCTCCGCCGCCTTCGCGCGGGCCGAGCGCTACGAGCTGTGCTACGCCGCCGCCGCGTGCCTCCAGCTGTGGCTGGCCAACGCGCCTGCCCGGCAGGCGCACGGCGAAGCGCAGACGGTGTGGCGCGACGGGCTGTGGCTGCAGGCATGCCTGCACACCATCGCCACTGGTCTCGGCATCCCGCTCGACGAAGCGGGTGAAGCAGGTGAAGCGGATGAAGCAGGTGAGGCGGATGAAGCGGTCTACGACCGGCTCGCCGAGCATTCCCTGGACGGCGGGGTGCCGACTCTCCTGACGCCCCGCCAGGCCGAAACGACCAGGAGCACACCATGACGAGCCCGACGGCCGCATCCGCGCGCGGGCCGTTCCCGCACCGGGCCGACGCCCTGGAGCAGCACCTCGGCGACCCGCGGGATCCCGCCAACCCACTGGGCTTCCGGCAGATCCTCGCCGCGGACGAACGGGCCGAGATGTTCGCCGACGGGGAGCGTGCGCTGGACGCGTACGGCCTCGGCGCCGAGTTCGTACCGGCGAGCTACGGCGGGCGCCTCACCCGCCTCGACGAGCTCATCGAGATCATGCGTTCCGTCTATCGCCGCGACCCGTGCCTGGGCCTCGGCTACGGCGTCAGCTCCTTCATCGCCGCGGTCAACATCTGGACCGCGGGCAGCGAGGAACAGCGCCGTCACGTGGCCTGTCTGCTGCTGCGTGACCGCAAGGTCGCCGTCGCCTACCACGAGCTGGCACACGGCAACGACATGGCCGGCACCGAGTTCGAGGCCCTGCCCCAGCCGGACGGCCGCCTCCTGCTCAACGGCCGCAAGGAGGTGATCACCAACGTCAAACGCGCCGACGCGGTCGTCATGTTCACGCGCACGGACCGCGGGCCGGGCAGCCGGAGCCACTCCCAGCTACTGGTCGACAAGGCCCGGATCCCGGCAGGCCGCATGCGCTACCTGCCCCGGTTCGCGACCGTCGGCATGCGCGGGGTCCAGCTCGGCGGCATCGAGTTCGACGACTGCCCGCTGCCCGCCGACACGATGGTCGGCAGCCAGGGCCACGGCCTGGAGACGGCGCTGAAGTCCTTCCAGGTCACGCGCACCACGCTGGTGGCCATGTTCACCGGCATACTCGACACCGCCCTGCGCACGTGCCTGAGCCATCTCAGCTCGCGTCGGCTGTACGGGCGGCCGGCGGTCGAACTGCCCGAGGTCCGCTCCGTGCTCGCCGCGGCCCACGCCGACCTGCTGCTGTGTGACGCCTTCTCCACCGTCGCGGCCCGCGCGATCCACCTCGTCCCGGCCGAGACCGCGATCTACTCGTCGGCCGTCAAGTTCTTCGTCTCCAAGGTCCTGATGGACGCCATGCACCGGCTCTCGACGCTCCTCGGCGCCCACTTCTACATCCGCGAGGGCGACCACGCCGTCTTCCAGAAGCTGCTGCGGGACAACCAGCTGGCCGGCTTCGGCCACGCCGCCCGCGCGGCCTGCCAGATGTCGCTGCTGCCCCAACTACCCCTGCTGGCCCGACGGTCCTGGCGGGGCGCTACGGAAGCACTCCCGAACGAGCTGTTCCGGCTCGACGCGGATCTGCCGCCCGTCCCCTTCGACCGTCTGACGGTCAGCGCCGGGGGCCGTGAGCGGCTCAGCTCCTCACTGGCGGCAGGCCTGGCGGCGGAGCCCCGGCCCGGCCGCGCACACCCGGAGATCCGGCGGGTCGGGGACCACCTCACGGGGGAGCTGCGGAGGCTCGCCGACGTGTGCGAGAAGCTGCCCCCCACCGAACTGACGGTGGCGGCGGGCTCCGCCACGTACGACCTCACGCACCGCTACGTGAACGTACTGGTGGCCGCCGCCTGCGTCGGCCTGTGGCGCGGAAACCAGGACCACCAGGACCCCTTCCTCCGGGATCCGGGCTGGCTGGCGGCCGTCCTCGCCAGGATCCCCCTGCTTCCCGGCAGGCCCCCCGCCCGGCTTCCCGACGACCTGGAACGGCTCCTCTTCGACGAACTGACGGAGCGCCACGCATCGGGAACAAGTCTCGGCCTGGTGAGACGAAGGCTCGCCGACCACAACCGCAGGGAGAACTGAGCATGTCCAACTCCGCCGTCGAGAACCCCGGACAGGACCTCTCCCAGGAGGAGCTGACCGCCTGGCTGAAGGAACGCATCGCCGAGCACGTGGATCTGCCGGCCTCCGAGATCCGGACGGACGTGGTGTTCGCGAGCTACGGCCTCGACTCCGTCTACGCGTTCGCCGTCATCGCCGAGATCGAGGACCGCCTCGGAATCGCCCTCGAACCCACCGTCATGTGGGACAACCCCACGCTCGACGGACTCGTCGGAGCCATCTCCGAGGAGCTGCGCTCCGGGCGCTGACCGTACGGCTCCGCCGTAGGCGCACCACCGGCACGCGTCCGCGCGGCCCACAGCAAGCAGAGAAGCTCGTCCGAAGTGAACTTGGGGTGTTCAGTGTCTGAGCATGGGTCGGTTCGTTTGCCGGTTTCAGTCGCGCAGATGGGCGTCTGGGTGGCCCAGCAGTTGGCCCCTGACAGCCCGCTGTACAACTGCGCGACCTACTTCGAGATCTCGGGACGGGTGGACGCCGGGCTCCTGACCGAGGCGGTCCGTCACACGGTCGCGGAGACCGAGGCCCTGCGCGTGCGGTTCACCGAGGACGGCGGTGAACTGTGGCAGCTCGTGGACCCGGAACCGGCCGGTGACGACATCCGGGTACCCGTCCTGGACGTCACCGCCGAGCCCGACCCCGACCTGGCCGCCCGCGCCTGGATGGACGCCGACCTGGCCGTCCCGGCGAACCTGCGTACGGGACCGCTGTACACCCATGCCCTCTTCCGGACCGGCGACGAGCGGTCTCTGCTCTACTTCCGGCACCATCACATCGCCCTGGACGGATACGGACAGGCGGTGTACTTGAACCGTCTCGCCCAGGTCTACAGCGCCCTGGCCGCCGGTCAGGAGCCCCTGGCCACCCGCTTCCGCCCGCTGACCGAACTCCTCGACCAGGACCGGGACTACCGCACCTCACCGCGCCACGACGAGGACCGCGCGTACTGGCACGCGGCCTTCGCCGAGCGGCCGGAACCCACCCCCCTCACCGGCCGCGCCGCCGAGCCCGCCCCGGCCCCCCTGCGCCGCACCGTGCGGCTGGCCGCCGACCGCACACCGCACCTGGCGGGTGCGGGCCGCTGGCCGGCCGTGCTGCTCGCCGCCGTCGCCGCGTACACCCACCGCCTCACCGCGTCGGGCGACGTGGTCGTGGGCCTGCCCATGACGGCCCGTACCACGTCGCTCGCGCTGTCGACGCCCGCGATGCTGGCCAACGAGATGCCACTGCGCCTGGCCGTCACCGGCAGCACCACCCTGGCCGACCTCGTGCGGCAGGTCACCGACCAGGTCGCCGGCGCGCTCAGGCACCAGCGCTACCGCGGCGAGGACCTGCACCACCACCTCAGCCTCTCCGGCGCGACCGGCAGCCTGCACTCGGTCACGGTCAACGCCATGTCCTTCGGGCAGCGGATCCGCTTCGGCGGTCACGACACCGTCATGCACCCGCTGTCGACCGGCCCGGTCAAGGACCTGACCGTGGCCTCCTTCGGGGATCCGGCGGCCTCGGAGCACGGCGTGCTCCTCGAGTTCGACGCCAACCCCGCGCTGTACAGCGAGGCCGAACTCGCCGCCCATCAGGACCGGTTCGTCGCTTTCCTGACCGCGCTCACCGCCGACCCGCAGCGGCCCGTCGACAGCGTCGACCTGCTCCAGGAAGCCGAACGCGCACAGGTCCTGAACGACTGGAACGACACCGCGCACCCCATCGGCGGCACGTCGCTGACCGAGCTCTTCGAGAGCCGCGCCCAGGACACCCCCGAAGCCGTCGCCCTCGTCCACGGCGATGCCCGCACCACCTACGGCGAGCTGAACGCCCGGGCCAACCGGCTCGCGCGCCTCCTCGCGCAACGCGGCGTCGGCCCCGAGAGCAACGTCGCCGTGGCCCTGCCGCGCTCCGCCGGACTCGTCGTCGCCCTGCTCGCCGTGCTCAAGACCGGCGCGGCCTATCTGCCCGTCGACCCCGAGCATCCCGCCGACCGTGTCGCGTACGTACTCGACGACGCGCGATGCGCCCTCGTCCTGACCACCGGGGACCTCGCCGGGAGCCTGCCGCGGACCGGGGTGCCCCTGCTCCCGCTCGACGAGGTGCACCCCGGCGCCCTGCCCGCGGGCAACCTCCACCACCGGGAACGCACGGCGGCGGTCCACCGGGACCACCCCGCCTACGTGATCTACACGTCGGGCTCCACCGGACGCCCCAAGGGCGTCGTCGTGCCCCGCGGGGCCCTCGACAACTTCCTCGCCGCCATGGACCACCGACTGGACCTCACGGCGGACGACCGGCTGCTCGCCGTGACCACGGTCGGCTTCGACATCGCCGGACTGGAGCTGTACCTGCCGCTGCTGTCCGGCGCCACGGTCGTCCTGGCCGGCCGGGACGAGGTGCGTGACGCCGACGCGCTGCGGGCCCTCATCGCCCGCGAGGACGTCACCGTCCTCCAGGCCACCCCCAGCCTGTGGCACGCGCTGACGGCCGAGGACGACGGGGCCCTGAAGGGCGTGCGCGCCCTCGTCGGCGGCGAGGCGCTGCCGTCCGGGCTCGCCCGGACCCTGACCGCCACCACCGCCTCGGTCACCAACCTCTACGGACCGACCGAGACGACCATCTGGTCCACGGCCTGCGACATCACGGCCGACGCCCGCGTCTCCATCGGCCGCCCGCTCCTGAACACCCGTGTCTACGTCCTCGACCCCGCGCTCCGCCCGGTCCCGGCCGGCGTCCCGGGCGAGCTGTACATCGCCGGCGCCGGACTCGCGCGCGGCTACCACGGCCGCCCCGCACTGACCGCCGAGCGCTTCGTCGCCGACCCGCTCGGCCCGCCCGGCACCCGGATCTACCGAACCGGCGACGTCGTCCGCTGGACGGCCGACGGCACCCTGGAATACCAGCGGCGTGTCGACGAACAGGTCAAGCTCCGCGGTTTCCGCATCGAACCCGGCGAGGTCGAGTCCGCGCTGCTCGCTCACCCGTCGGTCGGCCGCGCCGCCGTGGTCGTCCGTGAGGACCGGCCCGGCGACCGGCGGCTGGTGGCGTACGTGGTGCCGGGCGCCGCCGACGCCGCGCCCGACCCGGCCGCACTACGCGAGCACCTCACCGCCGACCTGCCCGACTACATGGTCCCCGCGGCGTTCGTCACGCTGCCCTCGCTGCCGCTGACCCCGAACGGCAAGCTCGACCGCAGGGCCCTGCCGGCGCCCGACTACGGCGTCGGCGACACGGAACGGCGCTCCCCCCGCGACCCGCGCGAAGAGATCCTGTGCGCGCTGTTCGCCGACGTGCTCGGCCTCTCCGGGGTCGGCATCGACGACGGGTTCTTCGAAAGCGGCGGCGACAGCATCATGGCCGTACGGCTCGTCGCCCTGGCCCGTCGTGCCGGACTGGCGATCACCGCACGGGACGTCTTCCGCCACCGGACCGTGGCCGCGCTCGCGGCACTCGGCGCCGTCGACACGCGGCACGAGGAGACGGTGACGGAGTTCGCGCTGCCCGCGGACGAAGCGGCACAGGCCCGCGCGGCGGTACCGGGCGCGACGGACGTCCTGCCGTTGTCGCCGCTCCAGGAAGGGCTGTTCTTCCACAACCAGTTCGACACCGGCTCCGTCGATCACTACAACCTGCAACTGGTCCTCACCTTCGACGGCGCCGTCGACCCGGCCGCCCTGCACGCCGCGGCCGATGAGCTCCTGACCCGGCACGAGAGCCTGCGCTGCTGCTTCCGGCAGGTCGACAGCGGCCGCACGCTCGCCGTCGTCTCGACCGCCGACGCAGTGCCGTGGCGCGAGAGAGACCTGTCGCGACTCGACGGGGCGGACCGCACGACGGCCCTGGAGCTGCTCCTCGACGAGGAGCGGTGGGCCCGCTTCGACCTGTCCGAGCCACCGCTGATCAGGTTCACCCTGGTCAGAACCGGTGTGCGGCAGTGGCGGCTCGCACTGACGACCCATCACATCGTGCTGGACGGCTGGTCCCTGCCCCTGCTCGTACGCGACCTGCTCGCCCGGTACGCCGAACGGACCGGCGGTGACGCGCCCGTGCCGCAGCCGGAGCTTGCGCGCCCCTACCGGGACTACCTCGGCTGGCTGGCCGGGCGTGACCGCGGCGCGGCGCTGGAGGCATGGGCCGCCGCGCTCGCCGGAGTGGACGAACCGACCAGGCTCGCCGCCGACCGCCCGAAGGCGGAACCCGCCGCCCAGCGGCGCATCGACTTCGCCCTGCCCGAGCGCACCGCACGCGCTCTCACCCGGACCGCCCGCACCCACGGGGTCACCCCCAACACCCTGGTGCAGGCCGCCTGGGCCATGCTGCTGGGCCGCATGACCGGTCGCGACGACGTGGTGTTCGGCATCACGGCGGCAGGCCGTCCGGCCGAACTCACCGGCGCCGACGAGATGGTGGGCCTCTTCGTCAACACACTCCCGCTGCGTGCGACCATGCGGCCGCAGGAGACCGTGTCCCAGTTCCTCCGCCGCCTCCAGGACGAGCAGGCCGAGCTGGTCGGCCACGAACACGTCGACCTCGCCGAACTCCAGCGCCTCGTCGGTGTCGGCGAACTCTTCGACACCCTGATGGTGTTCGAGAACTTCCCCCTGGACCATGACGCCGTAGGCGCGTGGGCCGCCCGCGCCGGTCTGGCGCTCGACGCCGCCGACATCCGCGGCGGCACGCACTACGCCCTCAGCCTCGCGGCCGTCCCCGGCGCGAACGGCGACCGCATGGACTTCCGCCTCGACTTCCGCCCCGACCTCGTCGACAGGGAGTACGCGCGGAACCTCGCCGACCGTCTGGTGCGGCTGGTGGAGACGATGGTGGCGGCGCCGGGCCTGCCGGTGGGTCAGGTGGGTGTGCTGACCGACGGTGAGCGGCGACAGCTGCTGGAGGAGTGGAACGCCACGGTCGCCGACACCCCCGCCGGGGACGTGGTGGAGCTGTTCCGCGACCAGGTGGCGCGGGTCCCGCGGGCACAGGCGCTGGTGTGCGGTGACGTGTCGTTGACGTACGCGGAGCTGGACGCGCGCAGCGACCGGCTGGCCGGGCTGCTGGCGGAGCAGGGGGTCGGGCCGGAGCGGTTCGTGGCGGTGGCGCTGCCCCGCTCACCGGAGCTGGTGGTGGCCCTGCTGGCCGTACTCAAGGCCGGTGGCGCGTATCTGCCGCTGGACGCGGACTTCCCGGCCGAACGCATCGCGTACATGACCGACCAGACAGGTCCGGTGCTGGTCCTGGACGAGCAGTGGCCGGCCGAACTGGGTCCGGCCGACACGCACCGGCAGCCCGCCGCCGCGACTCCGGCCCCGGAGCCACAGGCCGCACAGGCCGCGTACGTGCTGTACACCTCGGGCTCCACCGGCCGCCCCAAGGGAGTGGTGATCTCGCGCGGCGCCCTGGCGAACCTCCTGGCCGACATGCGCACACGCATCCCGTTGACCGGCCAGGACCGGCTGCTGGCCGTGACCACCGTCGGCTTCGACATCGCCGGACTGGAACTGTTCACGCCGCTGACCACCGGCGCCACCGTCGTCCTGGCCCCCGCCGGTCTCGTCCACGACCCGCACGCGCTGCGCTCCGCGATCGCACGTGAACGCGTCACCGTCATGCAGGCCACACCGAGCCTGTGGCGATCGGTGGTCGAGGAGGACGACCCGCGGAACGCCGACGACAGGCCCCACCCGGACGACGCCCTCCGCACACTGGCCGGCCTGCGCGTCCTGGTCGGCGGCGAAGCCCTGCCCGCCGATCTCGCCGGACGGCTCACCCGCGCGGCCGCCGAAGTCACCAACGTCTACGGACCCACCGAGACCACCATCTGGTCCACCGCCGCGCGGCTCAGCCCCGGAGAACCGGTCCACATAGGCCGTCCGCTGCGCAACACCCGTGTCTACGTCCTCGACGACGCCCTGCAGCCGGCCCCTCCCGGCGTACCGGGCGAGCTCTACATCGCCGGAGCGGGCGTCGCCCGGGGCTACCACAACCGCCCGGACCTGAGTGCCGAACGCTTCACCGCCGACCCCTTCGGGGCGCCCGGTACCCGCATGTACCGCACCGGTGACCTGGCGCGGTGGACCGACGACGGCACTCTGGAATACCTGCGCCGTACCGACGACCAGGTCAAGCTCCGCGGATTCCGGATCGAACCCGGCGAGATCGAAACGGCCCTGACGGCCCACCCCGGCGTAGGCCGGGCCGCCGTCATCGTCCGCGACGACCGCCTCATCGCCTACACCACCCCCGCGACCGGCCCCGGTCCCGCGGAGCTGCGCGACCATCTCGCGGCCCTGCTGCCCGCCTACATGGTCCCCACGGCGTTCGTCGCCCTGGACGCCCTCCCGCTGACCGCCAACGGGAAACTCGACCGGCATGCCCTTCCCACCCCGCACCAGGACCTCGGCACCGGCGGCCGCGCCCCCCGGACCGGCCAGGAGGACGTCCTGTGCCACATGTTCGCGGACGTCCTGGGCCTGGACCGGCGCCCCGGCATCGACGACTCCTTCTTCGAGCTCGGCGGACACTCCCTGCTCGCGGGCCGGCTCATCGCCCGCATCCGCACCACCCTGGGCGCCGAACTCCCCGTACGCGCCCTGTTCGAAGACCCCACCGTCGCCGCCCTCGCGCAGCGTCTCACCGGTGCCGCCACCGCCCGCACCCCGTTGGCCCCCCGGCCCCGTCCCCGGCGCATCCCCCTCTCCCACGCCCAACGGCGCCTGTGGTTCCTGCACCGGTACGAGCCGGACAGCGCGCTCTACCACATCCCCCTCGCGCTACGGCTGACCGGCACCCTCGACCGGACGGCCCTGCGGACGGCCCTGGCCGATGTCGTCGCCCGGCACGAATCCCTGCGGACCGTGTTCGCACAGGACGACGAGGGCGCCCACCAGATCATCCGGACAGCCGTCACCCCCGCCCTCCCCGTAGAGACGGTCCCCGAGGACGGGCTGGAGCAGGCCCTGCGCACGGCCGTGGCGCTCCCCTTCGACCTGACCCACGATCTGCCGTTGCGCGCCACCCTCTTCCGCCTCGCCGACGACGATCACGTTCTGCTGCTCGTGGTCCACCACATAGCCGCCGACGAGGCTTCCTTCGGACCGTTGCTCCTCGACCTGGCCGACGCCTACGCCGCCCGCCACGCGAACACCACCCCGGCACGGTCCCCCCTGCCGGTCCAGTACGCCGACTACACCCTGTGGCAGCACGACACACTCGGCACCGAGGACGACCCCGACAGCGTCGTCGCAGGTCAACTCGCCTACTGGCAGCAGGCCCTGGCGGAGCTGCCCGCCGAGCTCGCACTGCCCACCGACCGGCCCCGCCCCGCCGTTCCCACCCGTCGCGGCGGCACCTGCGCCTTCGACATCCCGGCCGACCTGCGCGAGCGGATCGAAACCCTCGCCCGAGGGCACCAGGTCACCGGCTTCATGGTCCTCCAGGCGGCCCTGTCCGTATTGCTCTCCCGCCTGGGCGCCGGCACCGACATCCCCATCGGGGCCCCGATCGCCGGACGCACCGACAGCGCCACCGAGGAACTCGTCGGCTTCTTCGTCAACACTCTGGTCCTGCGCACCGACCTGAGCGGCAACCCGAGCTTCGGCGAACTCCTCGCCCGCGTCCGTGAAACCGACCTGGCCGCTTATGCCCACCAGGACATCCCCTTCGAACGACTGGTGGAAGCGCTCAACCCCGAACGCTCCTCCGCCCGCCACCCCCTCTTCCAGACCGTGCTGAACTGGCGCGACGAGGACGAGCGGCAGACGCTCCTCGAATCCACCGAGCTCCCCGGACTGGACCTCGGCCTCGAACACGCCGGAACCGGCGAGGCCAAGTTCGACCTCGTGTTCCACATGGCCGGCCTGACCGGCGGTGAGCTGGAGTACAGCGCGGAGCTGTTCGACCACGCGTCGGCGGTGGCGCTGGCCGAGCGTTTCGTGCGCGTGCTGGACGCGGTGACGACCGATCCGTCGCGTCCCGTCGGCCGGGTGGAGGTGCTGGCGGGCACCGAGCGGGCCGCCCTGATCGAGACCTGGACCGGGTCCTCGGCAGGGCCCGGCACGGACGGTGCGGAAGCGACGCTGGCCGGTCTGTTCGCGGACCAGGCGGCGCGGACGCCGGACGTGGTCGCGGTGAGCTGCGAGGGCGTGTCACTGACCTACGGGGAGCTGGACGCACGGGCGAACCGGCTGGCGCGCCTGCTGATCGCCCGAGGGGCAGGCCCGGAGCGGTTCGTGGCGGTGGCGCTGCCCCGCTCCGCGGACCTGGTCGTGGCGCTGCTCGCGGTGGTCAAGTCCGGAGCGGCGTACGTGCCGGTGGATCCGTCCTACCCGGCCGACCGCATCGCCTACGTGCTCCAGGACGCCGACGCGGCACTGCTGGTCACCGCCCGTGGCGCCGTGCCCGGTGCCCTCGCCGCGCGGGCCGTCGTGCTGGACGACCCCGCCACGGTGGCGGACCTGGCCGCATACGACGGCACACCCCTCGGGGAAGCGGAACGGCCGGTGACGCTCAGGGCCGCGCACCCGGCGTACGTGATCCACACCTCCGGCTCCACCGGCCTGCCCAAGGGCGTGGTGGTCTCGCACGCCCAGGTGGTGCGGCTGTTCACCCGAACCGCGCACTGGTTCGCGTTCGGGCCCGAAGACGTGTGGACGCTGTTCCACTCTTACGCCTTCGACTTCTCGGTGTGGGAACTGTGGGGGCCGTTGCTCCACGGCGGACGGCTCGTGGTGGTGCCTTTCGGCCTCAGCCGTTCTCCCGCCGACTTCCTGCGGCTGCTGGTGAAGGAACGGGTCACCGTCCTGAACCAGACCCCGTCGGCGTTCCATCAGCTCGCGCAGGCCGATGCCGAGCACCCCGAGCTGGGCGACGAACTGGCGCTGCGTTGCGTGATCTTCGGTGGTGAGGCCCTCGAACCGGGGCGGCTCGCGGGATGGTGGGCGCGCCACGCGGACGGCGTGCCGCGCCTCGTGAACATGTACGGCATCACCGAGACCACCGTGCA
>NZ_WWIC01000085.1:0-28682 GCF_009872555.1 Streptomyces sp. SID5643 | reverse complement strand
ACGGGCGCGTCCGCCGGACCGCGGTCGGCGAGGGAGCGGACCGGGCTGGCGGAGCTGTCGGGCAGCGGCGGGCCGAGGTGCAGGGGCCGACGCGGGGTGACGGGCGGGATCGGCGGCGGGTCGGGCAGGCGGACGCCTCCGAGGTCGACCGAACCGCTGTCGCGGCCGGAGATCTCGTGCGGGCCCGGCTGGTGCACGGTCTCCGGGACCGGCTCCGGCGCGGGCGGAGGGACCTCGTTGCCCCAGGCACCCTGGGCACCCGGCAACAGCAGCAGGTCTTCGTCCTCGGTTTCGGTGGTGGTCTCGGAGAGGTAGGTGTACGCACCGGGCGCGGGGGCGCCCGGCTGCTCCACCATGCCTGCACTCTCCGGCAGCCCCTCGCCCGGGACCTGGCCGGTGTCGGTCATGCGTACCCCTCGCCCATCGGTTAGTGCTCCTACGACCTGCTCGCCCGGAACGGCGCACCGACCGCCCCGCAGTGAAGAACGAGCGTGCGTCCCCAGCGGCACGAACGGTCCGCCCCGAAAAGGCGACAAAGCCATTCACTGGCATTGTTGCGGCCGTACCACCCTCACGGCAGCTTGATCCGCGACGGTTCCGCTGTGGACTGCGCCACGTTGCGCGCCCTTCGGTTCTGCCGTACCACACACACCCCAAAACGGGCGCGTTTTCCGGACATTGACCGACGAAGCGCCGGGCGTCCTGTGCGGTGCAGCGATCGGCCAGCCTACCGCGCGCAGTACGACAAGCCGATCACGGGGACGGTGCCGGGATCAGGCGCTGCGTCGCGGGAGCACGCCGCTGAGCAGGAACGCGACGCTCCGTTCCTTCTCCGTCCAGGCCCTGGTGTCGAGTTCGACGGACTGCAGCAGGGCGCACTCGACGCCGTAGCCGTGCTCGGTGAGGTCGCGGCCGATGAGTTCGGCGGCGTCGCGGGTGGCGGCGTGTGTGACGATGCGCTGCGGGCGTCGGTCGGCGACCGCCGAGACGACGGCCGCTCCCCCGCCGCCGACGCGGACGACGTCGGGTTCGGGGAGGTTCTCCAGGATGTGCGGGGCGGTGCCGTGCACGATCTGGAGCTGGACGCCGAGGCGGCGGGCTGCGGCGTCGGTGCGGGCGCAGGCGGACCGGTCGCTGTCGACGGCGAGCACGGCGGCGCCGGCCCGGGCGGCCTCGACGGCGAAGGCTCCACTGCCGCAGCCGATGTCCCACACGAGGTCGCCGACGCGGGGGCCGAGGCGGGCGAGTTGGGAGGCGCGCAGCAGCTGGGTCTCGCCCTCGCCGAGGTCCGCGCCGTAGGCGTCGGCGGGCAGGGTCCAGCCGCGTGGTCCGGCGGACGGGTCGCGGCCGGAGATCCAGCCGCCGGCCTCTCCCGCCGTCTCCGGCCGGGACGGGCCGCCGAGGACGATGACGACGTTGGGGTCGCGCCAGGTGTGGTCGGCGGCCTTGTCGGAGGTGACGACGGTGACGCGCTCGCGGCTGGTGCCGAGTTCCTCACAGATGACGAAGGATCGGTGGACTCCTTCGAGGAGCAGACCGAGTTCGGCGGGGCCCGCGCCGGGTGAGGTGAGGACCGCGACCTTGGCGTGGGCGCGGCATACGTTGACGGCGCGTCGCAGCGTGCGGGGGTGTGCGGCGACCACCTGTGCGTCATCCCAGGGCATACCGGCGCGGGCGAAGGCGGCGGCGACGGAGGAGACGGCGGGGACCACCTCCACCTCCAGGCCGAACTCGGGGGCGCGAAGGGTGCGTACGACGCCGAAGAACCCGGGGTCGCCGTCGGCGAGCACGACGGCCGTGCCGCGGTGGCCGGCGATACGACGGGCGGCGAGGGCGACACTGCCGAGGCGGATGCGCTCGGCGCCGGCGGGCACCTCGGGGAGCGCCAGGTGGTGGGCGGCGCCGGCCACGAGCGTGGCGGCACCCAGGGCGGCGCTCGCCGCGGCGGTCAGCGGCGAACCGTCCCAGCCGATCACCGTGACGCGGTCGGCCATCGTCGTCAGTCTCCAGGGGTTTTCGCAGGTCGTCTGCATGGCGTTGTGGGAAGCAGCCCGCGGGCGGGCTCCGTGAGGGTACCCGGTGGAGGTGACGGAGGGAGCCCCGGCGTCGTCGCCGTCGTCCCGCGGGTGGTTCCGGTCAGTTCCAGTCGCCGAAGGACGTGAAGCCGTCGCGGAGCTGCTCGCCGACGCCTTCGAGGTCCTCGGGGAGCAGGCTCCAGACGATGAAGTCGGTGCGTACGTCGGTCCAGGTGCCGTCCTCGGCACGGGCCCGGGCTATGCAGGCGTTGCGCAGCACACCTTCGCTGATGCAGCCGATCTTCTGGGCGACCTGCTGGGAGGCGGTGTTGTCGGCCGCGGTGCGCAGTTCGATGCGCTCGAACTTCTGGTCCGTGAAGAGCCACTGGGCGGTGACGAGGGCGGCCTCGGAGGCGTAGCCCTCGCCCCGGGCCCAGGGGGCGATGATGTACGACAGTTCGGTGGAGCGTACGTGCCAGTTGGTCTTGGTGAGCTGGATGACGCCGACCAGGCGCTGGGTGAGGAACTCGGTGACGGCGAAGTCGATTCCGCGTCCGCCGGTGCGCGCGGCGGGGGCGTACTCGGTGATCCAGGTGCGGGCGCCGTCCTCCGTGAAGGGCTGGGGGACGGACGTCCAGGCCGCCACCTGTTCGTCGTTCATCATCGCGGCCAGGGAGGCGACGTCGTCTTCGTCGAGGGGACGCAGCACCAACCGCTCCGTGCTGATGGAGATGTTGGGGAAGGTGCTCGTCATGCGCCGCTCCGTAACCTTCGGTGAACCTTCTGGGCATGCTGAACTGCCCAGCATGCAGCATGAAAGCACTGATCCGCACCACGGGACCCTGCCCATCGGGTGGGGGAAGGGCCCCGTGCGCGCGGCTGCCGGGCGTGGGCTCAGAAGGAGGCGAGCACCGAGCCGGCGTACTTGTCCTGGATGAACTTCTTCACCTCGGGCGAGGTGAGGAGCTTCGCGAGCTTCTTCACGCGCGGGTCGTCCTCCTGGCCCTTCTTCACGGCGAGGAAGTTGCCGTAGGGGTTGTTCTTCGGGGACTCCAGGATCAGGGCGTCCTCGGAGGGCTTGAGGTCGGACTCGATCGCGTAGTTGCCGTTGACGACGGCGGCGTCCACGTCGTCGAGGGAGCGCGGGGTCTGGGCCGCCTCCAGCTCCTTGAACTTCAGGTTCTTGGGGTTCTTGGTGATGTCGGAGGGGGTCGCCTCGTTGCCGACGCCGGACTTGAGGGTGATGAGCCCGTTGGCAGCGAGGAGCTTGAGGGCGCGGGCCTCGTTGACCGTGTCGTTGGGGATGGCGACGGTCGCACCGCTCTTCAGGTCGCCGGCCTTCTCGACCTTGTGGGAGTAGAGGCCGAGCGGCTCCAGGTGGACCGTGACGACGGGCACGATGTCGGTGCCGTTCTTCTTGTTGAAGTCGTCGAGGTACGGCTTGTTCTGGAAGTAGTTGGCGCCGACCGAGCCGTCCTGCGTCGCCGTGTTCGGCGTGACGTAGTCGGTGAACTCCTTGACCTCCAGGTCGAGGCCCTCCTTCTTCGCCAGGTTGTCCTTGACGTAGGTGAGGATCTCGGCGTGCGGGACGGGGCTGGCGGCGACGATCAGGGGGCCGTCGGTGCCGGAGCTGCCGGAGCCGCAGGCGCTGAGCCCCAGGGTGAGGGCTCCGGCGGCGAGCGCGGCGGTGGTGATCTTGGCGGTGTTACGCACGAAAAGTGCCTTTCCTTATGGCCTTGCGGGTGGTGCTGCCCCGTTGTGGGTGAACGGGGAGGTCAGGAAGCGGCTTTGAGCAGCCGCAGTCTGGGGGCGGGGCCGGAGTGGGCGCCGCGGCGGTGCAGGGAACGGGCCGCGTAGTCACCGGCGAACTGGATCACCGAGATGACGACGGCGAGGATCGCGACGGTGATCCACATCAGCTGGGTCTCGAAGCGCTGGTAGCCGTACCGGATGGCGATGTCCCCGAGGCCTCCGGCGCCGACCGTGCCCGCCATGGCGGAGTAGCCGATGAGGGCGACGATCGTGGTGGTGGTGCTGGAGATCAGCGACGGCAGGGACTCGGGAACGAGGACCTTGCGGACGATGGTCCAGGTGTTGCCGCCCATGGACTGCACGGCCTCGACGAGCCCGTGGTCCACTTCGCGGACGGCCGTCTCGACCAGGCGCGCGAAGAACGGGATGGCGCCGACGGCGAGCGGCACGATGGCGGCCTCGACACCGATGGTCGTCCCGGTGATCGAGCGGGTGAAGCCCATCAGCGCGACCATCAGGATGATGAACGGCAGGGAGCGGGCGATGTTCACGATCTGCCCGATGACCTTGTTGGCGGCGAGGTTCTGGAGCAGGCCGCCGCGGTCGGTGAGGACCAGCAGGATGCCGAGGGGCAATCCGCCGACGACGGCGATGAGCGTGGACCAGCCCACCATGTAGAGCGTGTCCCAACACGCCTGCTCCAGCAGGGGCTGCATCTCGGACCAGGTCACTTGGCACCTTCCTTCACCAGTACGGACTCGTGGCCCGGGAGGTCGATCTGCAGGCCCTTCTCGCGCAGGAAGCCGATCGGCACGACGTTGTCCTCGTAGCGGCCGGGCAGTTCGATGCGCATCCGGCCGACCTGGAGGCCGCCGACGGTGTCGATGGCGGCGCCGAGGATCGAGATGTCGATGTTGTAGGTGCGGGCCAGCTGCGAGATGACGGGCTGGGTGGCGCTCTCGCCCTGGAAGGTGACGTCGACGACGGTGCGGTCCTCGCCGGAGGCCTCGCCGTCGAGCGGGAAGAGCGCCGAGGCGAGTTCGGAGCCGGGGGTCGCGAGGAGCTCGCTGACCGTGCCGGACTCGACGATGCGCCCGTTCTCCATGAGGGCGGCCGAGTCGCAGACCGACTTCACGACGTCCATCTCATGGGTGATGAGCAGAACGGTCAGGCCGAGCTGCCGGTTGAGGTCGCGCAGCAGTGCCAGGATCGAGCGGGTGGTCTCCGGGTCGAGGGCGCTGGTGGCCTCGTCGGACAGCAGCACCTTCGGGTCCCCGGCGAGCGCGCGGGCGATGCCGACACGCTGCTTCTGACCGCCGGAGAGCTGAGCCGGGTAGGACTTCGCCTTGTCGGCGAGGCCCACCAGGTCGAGCAGCTCCAGCGCCTTGCGGGAACGCTCCTTGCCGCTCTTGCCGAGGATCTCCAGGGGCAGTTCGACGTTGTCCTGGACGGTCCGGGACGACAGCAGGTTGAAGTGCTGGAAGACCATGCCGATGCGGCTGCGCGCCTGCCGCAGTTCCTTTCCGGCGCGCGGGCCGCGGCCGGCCAGGGCGGTGAGGTCCTGCCCGGCGACGGTCACGGTGCCGGCCGTGGGGCGTTCCAGCAGGTTGACGCAGCGGATGAGCGAGGACTTGCCGGCGCCGGACTGGCCGATGACGCCGTACACCTCACCTTCGCGGACGTGCAGGTCGACGCCGTCCAGGGCGGTGACCTCGCGGCCGCGTGCACGGTAGACCTTGGTCAGGCCCGAGGTGGTGATCACTGGGATTCCGTCACTGTCGAGTGCGCGGGCGTGGGTGTGCCCGGGCACAGGTGCATTCGGTCAGGGACGCGACACGGTTCTCGCTGGAGAGTGGAACCGGGGAGAAACATGTGCGCGGGGCGGCCTCGGGTCACGCAGCGCTCAGGACGCGCGGACGGGCCGCGTCTCGCTTCGGGGCGCGAGCTCAGGGGGTGATGCGGGGGCCCTCTAGAAGGCGCACATTCGACACATACAACGAGCACCGGGCGTCATGGTCGCCTCGGTCGCGGGGATGCGGTCGCTCGTCGTGGTCATGCCGTCAGTAAAACACGCGTACGGTCCTTACCGGCCCTCCGCTGTCCGGATGCTGGACAGCGGTGGACGGGGCCGAGGCCTGTCAGGCGCGCGGGGAGATCTCCACGCCCCGCTCGGTGACCAGTGCGGACAGGGCCGACAGGTTCTCGACGACCAGATCGGCGTGCAGTTCGTGAGCCTGGTGGGTTGTGGTCAACGCCACGGTGGTCATGCCGGCGGCGCGGCCGGATGCCAGGCCCGCGGGGGCGTCCTCGAAGACGACGCAGTGCGCCGGTTCGACACCGAGGGCGCGGGCGGCGAGGAGGTAGGGCTCGGGGTCGGGCTTGCCGCGCGTGATGTCGTCGGCCGCGACGAGGGTCTTGGGCAGGATGCCGACGGCGTCGAGCCGGGCCTCGGCCAGGCGCCGGGTGGCGGAGGTGACGACCGCCCAGCGGTCGCCGGGCAGGGAGTCGAGGAAGTCACGGGTGCCGGGCAGCAGGTGCACACCGCCGCCCGGCACGTCGTCGACTTCCAGGTCCTCGATGCGGGCGACGGCCTGCGGGACGATCTCGGCGGGCAGCAAATCGGCGGCTATGTCGGCGGCCGGCCGGCCGTGCAGCTCGACCCGGGCGAACTCCTCGGCCGTGATCCTGTACTCCGTGGCCCACCGTGTCCAGCAGCGGTCCACCGAGGCGAGGGAGGAGACGAGGGTTCCGTCGTTGTCGAACAGCAGGGCCTGCGCGTGGATCGTCATGCCCTCGACCCTACGGTGCAGGCCAGGGCCGCAGGCATCGGGCCTTTTCGGCCGTAATAAGGTCGCAGCATGCTTGATGCCCTGACGCTGGTGACCGGCGTCGCCGCGCTGCTGCTCGCCGCCTGGTGCGGCTGGGCGGCCTACCGCGACCAGCCGACGAAGGACTGGCACTTCATCGGGATGGCCGTGGTCACGCTGCTGTCGCTGATCCAGCTGGTGGCCGGGATCGTGCTGCTCGCGCGGGGCGAGAAGCCGGAGCAGGGCACGACGATCTTCGTGGCGTATCTGCTGGGGGCGTTCGCCTGCGTCCCGGCGGCCGGGTTCATGTCGCTGGCCGAGCGGACGCGGTGGGGCTCGGTGACGGTGGCCGCCGGCGGTGTGGTGCTGGCGGTGCTGGAGGTGCGCCTCTATGACATCTGGGGAGGCTGAGGTGAGCCGGCGCCGGCTGATCAGCGGTCCGGGCACGCTGCTGGTGTGGCTGTACGGCGTGATGGTCGTGGGGGCGGTGTCGCGGTCCGCGTATCAGATCGCGACCGAGTTCGACCGGGCGCCGCTCGCGTACTCGCTGTCGGCGGTGGCCGGTGTCGTGTACGGGTTCATCACGTACTCGCTGGTGCGGGGCGGGGAGACGGCGCGGAGGGCTGCGCTGGCGTGCTGTGTCGCCGAGTTGGTGGGCGTGCTGACGGTGGGGACGTGGACGTTGATCGAGCCGTCGGCGTTTCCGGATGCGACCGTGTGGTCGGACTTCGGGATGGGCTACCTCTTCATTCCGGTGATCTTGCCGGTGTCCGCCATCTACTGGCTGCGGGCTTCCCGTGCGCGCGACGGGGATGCCGCCTGAGGTTCGTCAGGCGGCCGCGGGCCGTCCGTGGCTCATAGCGCCCACGCGGCGGAGCCGCATATGGGCACAGCCCCGCGCCCCTGAAGAAGGCCGGTCATCACGCCGTCGCCGCGTACGTGCTCGCCGGCTTCTCCAGGACGATCATCGGTACGCCGTCCGCGCCCTGGGACGTGCCCACCGTCTCGTAGCCGACCTTGCGGTAGAGGCGGAGGTTGCCCTCGCTGCGGTGGCCGGTGTGGAGGCGGAAGCGGGTGGCGCCGTGCTGGTCGGCGAGGGCGGACTCGGCTGCCCGGAGCAGGCGGGCGCCGATGCCGTGCCCTTGGAGGCGCGGGTGGACGCAGAGCTTGCCGATGCCGGCGGCACCGTCCTCGGTGACCGAGCCGCGGACCGAGCCGACGACCTCCTCACCGAGCCGGGCCACGAAAACGCAGTCGCGGGTGACCTCCTCGCGGACCGAGTCGAGGGTTTGGACGAGCGGGTCGATGCGGTAGTTCCCGTACAGGGCCGCCTCCGTCTGGAAGCACAGGTACTGCAGTCTGAAGATCTGCTCCGCGTCCTGCTCGGTCGCCGCAGAGATGGTCACGCTCATGCCCATGTGCGCACGCCTCCCGCTCATCTGATCACCGGTCGTCCCCCACTCCTATCCCCGTCCTCAGCGGGCCGCAACCTCCGGTGTGAGCAATCTTCGGAGACATCCGAGACATCTGGAACGTTCCGGGCCAAGGCTCCCCTGTGAGATACCCAACTCCCCTGCGATTTCCCGGTATGTCAGGTCCTGCGGCGACAGCAGGGCCTCCATCAGCCGGGGGCAGCGGCCCGGGAGGCGGCGCACGGCCTCGCGCAGGGCCCGGCCGCGGGCCGCGGCGAGGGCGAGCTGTTCGGGATCGCGGTCCGGGTCGTCGACCGGTTCACCTGCGTACGGCCGTTCGAGACGGCTCGTACGGCGGGTGCGGCGCACCTCGGAGCGGACGGCACGGCGGAGCCACTGCTGCGGGTCGAGCGGCGGGCCCTCGGCGTCGAGGCGCTCCAGCAGGCGGAGCCAGACCGCCTGCTCCAGGTCGCCAGGCTCGGTTCCGGCGGAATATGCCTCCGCCGAGGCCTCGGCGGTGAGCAGCGGGCGCAGGGCGGTGACCAGGTCGTGCGTCATATGCGGAGCGACGCGGCCGCCCGGGCGGCGGGTTGCCCGGACGGCCGAAGCTCACTCGACCGGGGGGTGTGAACTCAGGCGTTGACGTGCTCAGCCGTTGAAGTCCTCGCGGGCCAGCAGACCCGTGTCGGGCTGGTCGGTGAAGACGCCGTCGATGCCGGTCGCGAAGTACGCCTTGTACGCGCCGAAGACGTCACCGTAGGCGTCCGCGTCCGTTCCCTTGCGGAAGTCGGCGGGCAGGAAGGGGTTCTCGTTGCGCATTGTGTACGGGTGCAGGATCAGGCCGGCCTTGTGCGCGTCGGAGACGAGCGTCGTGGGCCGGGTGAGGCGGCCCTGGGCGTCGCGCGGGATGACCAGGTCCAGGGTCGGGCCGATGCCACGCGCGTAGGAGGCGATCTCCCTGAGGCCGGCCGGCTTGACCAGGTCGGCGACCGTGCGCGGGTCGCCGGTCTCGACGAAGTCCCAGGGGCGGGAGTTCGCCGAGGACAGCAGGACGACGAGCGGGTTGTCGACGAGCCTGTGCAGGCTCTGGACGCTGGTCGGTTCGAAGGACTGGAGGATGACCGGGGAGGTGCGCCGGTCCTTGCGGTACTTGCGCAGCAGCTTGGCGACGCGCTCCTCCAGCGGCAGGCCCTGCTTGCGGAAGTAGGTGGGGTGCTTGAGCTCGGGGTAGATCCACACCTGCCTGCCGCGCTTGCGGGTCTGCTCCTCCTGCCATCTGAGGACCTCTTCGAAGGTGGGGATCTCCCAGCGGCCGTCGTAGAGGGTGTTGTGCGGACGGTTGGCCGGGATGCGTTCGACGGCGCGCAGGGTCTTCAGCTCGGCGAGCGTGAAGTCCTCGGTGAACCAGCCGGTGGTGGAGACGCCGTCGAGCAGCTTGGTCTTCTTGCGGCCGGCGAACTCGGGGTGGTCGGCGACGTCGGTGGTGCCGCCGATCTCCGGCTCGTGACGGCAGACCAGGTGTCCGTCCTTCGTCGGGACCAGGTCGCCCGCCTCGACGATGTCGGCGCCCATGTCGAGGGCCAGCTGGTACGACCCGAAGGTGTGCTCCGGACGGTAGCCGCTGGCGCCGCGGTGGCCGATGATCGTCGGCCTGGGCAGGCTTCCCGGTCCGCCGCCGCCCCGGGCGCCGTCCGCTCGCGCGGCGCCGGCCGTGCCGAGGACCGCTCCCCCGGCACCGAGGACCGCCGCGCCGAGCAGAGCCCGCCGTCCGGTTCCGCCCGCTCCGGCACCGCTCGTTTCTTCGTTCGACTCCTGCGTTCCCATGAGCGCCCTCCCTGCCCTTCGGCTCGTCAGTGCGGGCCGATCGTAGGGGCGCGTACATGACCGGTGGGAGACCTCGGGCCGAACACGCGGGTGACGTCGGATGTCGTAGTGGCTGGTGGGGAGGATGAATTGACGGTCCGTCGTGTCTGTTCGATTCGGTCGGGCGGTTCTGGGAACGCGTTCGATGTGCTCCGGGGCGATGTGTGTCACATCATGTCGCCGGCGTTTCGCTCGTCCGGCTGCGCGTCACCGCAGGTAAACACGCGTCAACAATGCGTAAGACCTGGGTGAAGTCGCCGTGCCCGATGTGCGCGATGCCCGGGGCCGCGAGTATCGTCCTCACCTGCACAGACTCATACAGAACCCCTTGACACCGGAGGGTCCGTTGTCCCGCTTCGCACTCATCAAGGCAGTGCTCGGCCCGGTCATGCGCCTGATGTTCCGCCCACAGGTGGAGGGTGCGGAGCACATTCCCGGCAACGGCCCGGTCATCCTGGCCGGCAACCACCTGACGTTCATCGACTCGATGATCCTGCCGCTGGTCTGCGACCGTCAGGTCGTCTTCATCGGCAAGGACGAGTACGTGACGGGCAAGGGCCTCAAGGGCCGGCTGATGGCCTGGTTCTTCACCGGCGTCGGCATGATCCCGGTGGACCGCGACGGCGGCCGGGGCGGTGTCGCGGCGCTGATGACCGGGCGGCGGGTGCTGGAGGAAGGCCGCATGTTCGGCATCTACCCGGAGGGGACGCGGTCGCCCGACGGGCGGCTGTACCGGGGGCGGACGGGGATCGCCCGGCTGACCCTGATGACGGGGGCGCCGGTGGTTCCCTTCGCCATGATCGGGACGGACAAGTTGCAGCCGGGCGGGGCGGGGCTGCCGCGGCCGGGCAAGGTCACCGTGCGGTTCGGTGAGGCGATGGAATTCTCCCGGTACGAGGGGATGGACCGGGACCGCTACGTGCTGCGGGCCGTGACCGACTCGGTGATGGCGGAGGTCATGCGGTTGTCCGGGCAGGAGTACGTGGACATGTACGCGAGCAAGGCGAAGGAAGCGGCGTAGGTTTTTCGAGGCGCGGGCGGGCGTCGGGGGCTGGGAGCCGTTGGCGACTGCGGGTTGTGGGGGCTTGTCGCGCAGTTCCCCGCGCCCCTGACGGCGTTACCCCCGGACGTGGTCGGGTGGAACCCCGGGCCCGTGTCGCGCAGTTCCCCGCGCCCCTTTCAGGGCGTGAACCTCACGCGGGTTCCGTTCCGCCGTCTTCCAGTTTCTGGCCCCGCAGCAGGAACCACGCCGCCACCGCCGCGGCCAGCAGGACCGTCGCGCCCACGCCCGCAGCCAGGGCCAGGCCGTCGACGAAGGACGTGCGGGCCGCGTCCAGCATCACGCCGGCGCTGTGGGCGGGCATGTGTGCCGCCGCCTCGACCGCGCCGCCCAGCGACTCGTGGGCCGCGGCCGGGGTGCCCGCGGGGCCGGTGAAGTCGCGGTAGACGCCGGTCACGATCGAGCCGAGCGCGGCGATGCCGAGCGCGGCACCGAGTTCGTAGGCCGTCTCGGAGACCGCGGACGCGGAGCCCGCCTGCTCCTTGGGCACGCTGGAGAGGATCACGTCGGCGGTCACGGTGAACGAGAGGCCGGCGCCCACGCCGACCACGAGGAGCGCGGTCCCGAGCAGCGGATAGCCGGTTGACTGGCCGAGCACTGTGAGCGCCGCCAAGGCCAGGCCTATCGCCGCCAGGCCACCGGAGACGGCCGCCCGCACCGAGAAGCGCCGGGCCGCACGCCCCGCGACCAGTCCGGCCACCACCGCGCCGATCGCCGCGGGCAGTTCGGCCAGCCCGGCCTCGAAGGGGCGCCTGCCCTGGACGAGTTGCAGGTACTGCGACAGGAAGAACACCAGCCCGGACAGGCCGAGGATGGTCAGCAGATCGGCCAGCACCGCCCCGCTGAAACCGCGGTTGCGGAACAGCCGCATGTCCAGCAGCGGCGTCGGGAGCCTGAGCTGACGGCGGACGAACCCATACAGGGCGGCCGCCCCCAGCAGGCCCGCGGCCAGGGTGGTCCATGCGAAGCCATGGGTCGCCGCCTCCTTGATCGCGTACACGACGCCGATCATGCCGACCAGCGACAGCACGACGCTGGCCAGGTCCCAGGGGCCGGGGTCGGCGGTGCGCGACTCGGGCAGCAGCTTGCTCCCGACCAGGACCAGCACGGCCATCACGGGCAGGTTGATGAGGAAGACCGACCCCCACCAGAAGTGCTCCAGCAGGAACCCGCCGACGATCGGGCCGACGGCCGTACCGGCGGAGGCGGTGGCGCCCCAGATGCCGACGGCGAGACTGCGCTCGCGCGGGTCGTGGAAGAGGTTGCGGATCAGGGCGAGCGTGGCCGGCATCAGGGTCGCGCCGGCGACGCCGAGCAGGGCCCGCGCGACGATCATCATCTCGGGGGTCGTGGCATAGGCGTTGAACACGGATATCGCGCCGAACGCCGTGGCGCCGACGAGCAGGATCCGCTTGCGGCCGATGCGGTCGCCGAGGCTGCCCATGGAGACGAGCAGACCGGCGATGACGAACGAGTAGACGTCGCCGATCCACAGCAGCTGGGTGCCGGAGGGCTTCAGGTCCTCGCTGATGTAGGGAGTCGCGAGACCGAGGACGGTCGCGTCGACGGCCACCAGCAGCACGGCGAGCACGAGAACGCCGAGCGCGAGCCAGCGGCCCGGGCGGTTCACCACCTCGCTCGTCGACGCCGGCTGCAGGGTGCTGGTCATGATTCCTCTCTCCTGAGTGCGCCGCCGAGCAACAGCTCGACGATCATGTGCTGGAAGTCCTTGGGCGCGCCCTTGCCGCTGTGCACCAGCCAGGCGCCGGAGGCCATCAGGCCGTACAGCGCCTCGGTGAGCCAGGCGGGCGTGAGGTCGATGCGGAACTCGCCGCTGAGCTGGCCGCGGCGGAACAGGGCGGAGATCCGCTCGTCGATCAGGGCCCAGCCCGCGTTCTGCTCCTCGCCCTCGAACAGCTGGTTCTCGGTGTAGAGGAACGCGAGCAGTCCGGCGGCCGGCTCGATGGCTCCGACCAGCCGGCGTACGGCGTCGCTCGCCGTGCCCTCGTCGAGCCGGGCCGCGTCCAGCGCGGCCTCGCACTCCGCGATGCCGAGCGCCTCCAGCGCCCGGACGAGGGCGTCACGTCCGGCGAAGTGGCGGTGCAGCGTGGCCCGGCTGATCCCGGCGGCCTTGGCGACCTCGTCCATGGTCGCGGTGGATTTGCGGGTCAGCAGGGCCGCGGCGGCGCGCAGCACGTGCTCAGGATCGACAGCCATGAGACGAGCGTACCTCATATGAGACATGAATGTCTCACACGGAGTATGCGTGGCTCACGGCTGCCGCGCCAGTGGGGCGGAGGGTGCTCAGTGCCAGGGCAGCTGCGCGCGGCGCTCCCAGTACGCCCGCGGCTCCTCGGTCAGGGTGGCGAGGCGGGTCAGCTGGTCGTCGTCGAGGTCGACGACCGCAGCGTGCAGGTTCGAGGCGAGCTGGTTGGTGGTCGCGGCGCCGGAGAGGACGACACCGGCCCAGGGCTGCCGGAGGATGACGGCCAGGGCGACGGCGTCGCAGCCCAGCCCTGCCTGCTCGGCGATCTCCCGCACGACCTGCGGGGCGTGCGGCCCGGCCAGTCGGCCGTTGGCCATGCCCTCCTTGACGATCACGGTGAGCCCGGCGTCGTGCGCCTCGGCGAGCGCGGGGGCGGCGGAGGTCTCCAGCGCGTTGTATGTGGACTGCACCGTGCGGAAGAGGGGTTCGCCGTCGACCGTCACGGCGAGGGCGGCGCGGATCGCCTCCGCCTGCGCGGGGCCGCTGGTGGAGAAGCCGACGGTGAGGCCCCGCTCGGCGGCTTCGGCGAGCCTGGCGTGCAGTTCCTTGTCGGTGAGCGCCGGGCTGTCCGGGGTCACCGAGTGGATCTGGTAGAGGTCGAGCCGGTCGCCGAGCAGCGTCTCGCTCTCCGCGCGCTGCCGTTCGTAGGTGGCGAGGGTGTGGTCCTTGACCTCGTGCTGTTCGGCGTCCGTGGACCAGCCGGCGGTGTAGGTGTAGCCCCACTTGCTGCCCACGACGATGTCGCCGAAGGCCGGCCTGGCCTTGAGCCATTCGGCGAGGAACTCCTCGGAACGGCCGTAGGAGCGGGCTGCGTCGAAGTAGCGGACGCCCTGGGCGTAGGCGGCGTCGAGGAGTTCGTGGGTGCGGGTGCGCAGCGTTTCGACGCTGCGGTCCTCTCCGAGGTCTTGGTCGCGGCCGAGGTTGATGTAGCCCGGGCGCCCCACGGCGGCGAGGCCCAGTCCGATGTGGCAGGTGGGGGTCGTTGCGGTTGCCAGTCGGGCGAAGGGCATCGCGGGCTCCGTTCGGTCGGGTCCGTTTCGGCTCCGACCCAACGTAACCCGCGATGACCTTCGCCTCAGAGCTCGGTTCTCACGGTGTTTCGGCGAGTACAGGCACGTCGTGGCGTGTCGCGCGGTTCCCCGCGCCGCTAAAGGGTGTTGCAGAAGGCTTGGTGGCGGCACGTCCGGGTGATGGCTGGCCTGCTGCTTCACCCTGTCATGGCGAGGTTGTGCATGGTGGCGACGGCCTGCACGGCGTGATGGAGGCCGTCGCCCCTTTGGCGGCAGTCGCGCAGGAGCTTCCAGTTCTTCATCCGGGCGAAGGTGTGCTCGACGCGGGCCCGCACCCGCCGGAGTTCGGCGTTGTCTTCCTCCTGGCCGCGCAGGAGAGGGCAGCGCGTCTTACGCGTGTCGCTGGAAGCCGTCATAGCTGGTTGTTCAGTAGCCGACGGTGAAGCGTCGGTTGAGGTGGCGGGGGTTTTCGATCTCGTCGACGAGGGCTGCGGCGTAGTCTTCGTAGGAGATGCGGGCCTGGCCGTCGTCGCCGACGACAGGGTGGTCCAAGCCGGTGCGGTAGTCACCGGTGCACGTGCCGGGAGTGAAGTGGACCGGAGGCGGGGACAGGTAGGTCCAGGTCACGTCGTCTCCGAGGGCGAGGTAGGCGTCGAGGGCGCGGATCTGGCCGATGGCGTAGGGCTTGAACTCCTCCGGGAAGCCGGGGGCGTCGAAGAAGCGCACGCCCTCGCCGTTGAGGAGGCTCGCGCCGCCGCCCATGTGGATGATGCGTGGGCCGGCCGGGCCCAGGGCGCGGACGGCCGACGCGGCGGCGGCGACGGCGTTCGTATAGAGGGCGGCGTCCGGGCCGCCGACGGTCAGCACGATCGCATCGGCGTCCTTGGAGAGGGCGGCGACGGAGTCGGGATCGGTGACGTCGCCAGCACCCGCCTGCACGCCAACGGGGAGGGCGGACAGTGCGTCGAGGTCGCGGGCGACGGCCGTGACCTCGTGGCCGCGTGCGGCGGCCTCGGCGACGACGCGGGAGCCGGCCTTTCCGGCGGCGCCGAAGACGGTGATCTTGCTCATGTCGGGGGTCCGTTTCACTGGAGGGGGCGATGGTCAGGTGTTGTCGGTACCGAAGAGGTACTGGTTGCCGATGTCGATCAGGAATGCGCCGCCGAAGCCGGGATGACGCGCCGTTATGGCCTGCTTGTACTCCTCGCCGTCGTCGCCGAGCAGCTCGCCTGCGTCGGTGAGGTAGCGGCGCAGCTGGTCGAAGACTTCGGGGCCGGCGGGCAGGCCGTGGCCGGGCAGGACGGTGTCGTAGGCGGGGTCGGCGGCGAGCTGTTCGACGGCCTTGGTCCAGCCGGGGATGTCGTTGTTGCCGAGGAAGAGGTGAGTGGCGTGATAGACGAGGTCCTGGGCGACCAGGACGCCCTGCTCGGGAAGCTTGATCACCAGCTCGTCGGCGGCCTCGCCGCCGTGATGGGCCTCGAAGACGAACGGGACGCCGTCGATGACCTGCGTGCCCGGCACGACCTCCATCGTTGGCGTCATGTCCGCGACCGGGATCACCGCACCCGTCGGGTCCTGGCCGTCGCCCTGTGCAGCGATCTGCTCGCGTACCGCGGCCAGCGCGTGCACGGGGGCGCCGAAGCGGGCGGCGCCGTGGAAGTGGTCCGGGTGGGCGTGGGTGATGATCACCCGGTCCAGCGGCTTGCCCAGGCCGCGCGCGTAGGCGACGACCTCGTCGGCGTAGGCCAGGGCGTACTGGGCGTCCACGGCGATGACGCGCGCCGGGGTCTCGATCAGCTGGGTGGTGACGTTCAGGCTGTCATCGGGGGCCATGTAGCTGTGGATGCGCACCGCGCCCTTGTCGATGACCGTGATGGTGCCGTTCATGGCCTGTCTCCTTATGGTGGGTAGAGGTCCTTGTTCGTCCTCGCCTTCCACTGTCCGGGAAACGCCGCAGGCCAGCGAGGTATGATGGAGACGTGCCGTGGTCAGAAATGGACAGGACGGGCAGTGGCAGGAGCCACGCCCCCGCATCTGCGGGCGGGGAGGCCATCCCCGGGTTCGGCTTCAACCCGCCCAACGCCCCGGTTCCCGGCATCGAGATCACCGATCTGGCCGCGCTGCACCGCCGGGTCACCGACGGCAGCCTGCAACGGGTCCACCGCGCCGACTTCCACTCCCTCACCCTGATCACCCAGGGCAGTGCCGAGCACACCGTCGACTTCGTCGCGTACCCATGCCGGCCCGGCACCCTGCTTTGGATCCGCCCCGGCCAGGTGCAACGCCTGGCCAGCCCCGGCCTGATGAACGGCACGCACCTGCTGTTCACCCCCGCCTTCCCGGAAACCACCGCAGCAGCCAGCCGCCTCGCCGACGACTGGTCCGCCCCCAACTGCTGGCAACTGGGCACCAGCAGCGACTACGCCACCACTTCCGCCCTGCTCGCCCGACTCCTCGCCGAATACCGTCGCCCCGAGGGCGCGTCCCGTGAGATCCTGCAGCTGTTGCTGGCCGCGCTGCTGCTGCACATCGACCGCCTCCCCCGCCACAGTGCGCCCGCCGACCCCCACGCCGGCGGCGAGGTCTACGCTCGCTTCCACGCCGAACTGGAACGCTCCTACGCCACCACCCGGCGCGCCGAGGACTACGCCGACCGCCTCGGCTACACCGTCAAGACCCTCACCCGGGCTTGCCGGGCAGCCACCGGACGATCCGTCAAACACGTCATCGACGCCCGCGTCGCCCTCCAGGCGCAGCGGCTCCTCGCCCACACCGACGAACCTGTCGCCACCATCGCCCGCCGCCTCGGCTTCTCCGAACCCACCAACTTCGGCAAGTTCTTCACCCGCCACACCGGTACCACCCCTGGCGACTTCCGCCGCACCCAGCAGGCCATCGCCGCACCCCCGGGCGAAGACAGCTGACAGCACTACGTCGGCAGTACGAAGACCGGGCAACCGAGTGAGGACGAGATCAGCCTTCGAGGATTCATTTTCACGGATCCTCATCACTGACACAGATGTAATCGCGGCGACCGTGGACGGCTTCCCTGCTGACCCGTGCACGCTGCGGATCCAGCGCGATGCCGCGCTCGTCGCGGATCTTTCTCTGGGCGGCTTCGAGGGCCTGGAGCACCGGGTCCTCGAGGACCGTCTGCTCTGGGACAGCATGCCGATCTTGCGCGACATGCTCCGCTCCGGCACATCACGCTCTCCGGGAGACGAGAAGCTGAACATCCCGAGCTGACCTCAGTCGCCTTTCTTCACCTCACTGAAGCTCCCGAATACGGCTGACGACATCGGCGACGCCTCGGCGGAGGCGTATCTTGAGGTGCTGATCGCAGCGGTGACCGACGGCCGGGAGTGGGGTCAACCGCCGGTCAGCCTTCGAGGTTCGCTGCGATGTCGGCGGCGGCGCTACAGGCGAGCGCCCCGTACATCTGTCCGGGAGAACTCGTGACGCGCGGGATCGGCACGATGACGCAAACCGCTGCGACGGGGGTGTCGCCCACAAGCACTGGGGCGCTGACAGAGCCGACTCCGACGGTGCGCTGGGAGACCGACTCGACCCAGCCTTCGGAGCGGACTGTGCCGAGCAGGGCCGCTGCCGCCGACCCGCCGTCAGAGAAGGGGAGACGGCTGCCCACCGGAAGGCTGACTCGCAGCTCGGTCTCGGCCTCCGCGCTCGCGGTACACACTCGGAACTCGCCCCGGGCAACCCAGAGCTGTGATGTCTCGTTGATGTGACGGGTCAGGCGCGCCAGCACGGGTTGCGCGTGCTCGGTCATGCGCGAGGTCAGGAAGCGTGGCCCGAGGTAGAACCGGCCGTCGGCGGCGCGCTGCAAGAGCCCGTGTGCAACCAGGGCGCCGGCCAGTCGATGTGCCGTTGGCACGGTCATGCCCAATACGCGGGCGATCTCGCTCCCGGATGACGGAGTACGCTCACACAGGTCGACGATGGCCATTCCCTTGTCGAGGACGCCGACGCCGGTTTCCACGCCTGTAGTCACTTGATGACTGTAAACTCTCATCATTTGAGAATCAAATTCCAGTGTTCAACACTGGTTCACGCGAGAGCAGGGCCGCGGTCGATACGGCACTTCCCGCCATGGCGAGGCCGGAGAAGGCTCCGGGGTTATCCCCCTCCCGCAGCATTTGGCTGGTCCCGTTGCCCTGAGGGCTGACGCCGATCGCCAACAGGGACGGCCCCGCGACGGCCCCGAAATGCCGGTGGCCGCCGACAGTCATCCAGGTCGCTGCTGCTCTGACTCGGGAGTGGTTGTTTCGCGGCGGTGTCCGTAGTGGTCGTCAGGCTCATGCGGGTTCACGCGGTGGCTCGAAGGGCATCGGTCAGCGCAGAGTGGAACCTCTGGGCGCCGGACATGGTCGGCGGCGTTGCGCCGCACGGCTTGTTCGTCGGTATCCCGCAGGGGGCGGAGAACCTTGGCCGGCACGCCGGGCGGCCAGCGACCCGGGCGGCACCCCGGTGCCCTCGGTGATCAGGGCTCCGGCAGCCACGAGCGAGCCGGCGCCGACCAGCACCCGATCCACGAGGATGGCGCCCATACCGATGAGGACGCCGTCTTCGATAGTGCTGCCGGGAACGACGGCGGCGCGGCCGATGCTGACCCGACGGCCGATGGCGGCCGGGATGCCGGGGTCGGCGTGCAGGACGCATTTGTCCTGCAGTTGCTGTCGGCACCGAACCAGATGCTTGGGCCTCCTTCCACGTCGACGCTGCCAACCAGGTTTGCGTTGTCTGCCATCCAGGCGTTTGCGGCGACGTGGGGGGTGTTGCCCTCGAAGCAGATGATCACGGTGTTGTCCCTGGTGTGCGTGGGCCGAAGACCGGCATCGTCCTTGCGACCTCGGGCTGATGCTCGGTCAGGCTGCGGTGGGGAGCACGATCGTGGCCCAGGCCAGCAGCGGCGCGACTACGACGATGTAGCCGCAGTAGCGCAGCATCTGGCGCTGGAACCGCTTCGTGTCCTCGACCTGTGCGCTGGCGAGCACGATGACGCCGTTGGTAGAGAAAGGGCTGACGTCGACCACGGTGGCGCAGAAGGCGAGTGCGACCACGAATCCCACAGCGCCGAGCTCGCCGCCGGCCAGCAGCGGCGCGGCCAGGGGCAGCGAGATCAGGATGATGCCGAAGGAGGAGCCGACGGCGGAGATGAGGCCGACGGCGACCAGCATGACCAAGGCGGTCAGCACCGGCCACGGGATTTCGATGGCCTTCTGGCCCACGTAGGCCAGGGTGCCGTTTTCGGTCAGAACGCCCATGTAGGTCACGATGCCGCACACCAGGAGCACCGCCGGCCATGAGATCGCTTTCATCGCGGGCTCGACGGTCTTGGGCGAAGCCAGCAGCAGCAACGCGCCGAGACAGACGGACGCGACGCCGACGTCGATGTCCAGGAGGGCGGCCACGAGCAGTCCTCCGATGCAGGCGAAGGTGAGCCAGTTCTCGACGGCCGGGCGGGTGCCCGCGGCCTTGCCTATGACGGGATCGGTGACCAGCGTGGCGGGTCGGGGCCGGGTGACGGTGGAACCGGCGACAGGCGTGCGGGGTGCGGGCATGCCGTCGGCACCAGTGGTGCCATCGCTGACGGCGACCGGGTCCTCGGCGCCGACCGGGCCGGTGGCCCGGAGCAGAGAGCGGCCGCGGACGAGGAACAGCACCGCAGCCAGGCACAGGTTGAGCGCGAACGGCACGATGAACAGCAGTACCGGGGAGACGTCGATGCCCTGGTCCTGGGTGAGCTCCCCGATGCCGACCGAGTAGACGGTGACCGGGGAGAACGCGGCACCGAGGGCGCCGTGGCTGAGCATCATGCCCATCAGCAGCGGGTCGATGCCGTACTTCTTGGCCAGCGGCATGGCGATCGGGGCGAGCATGCCGACGGCCAGCACCGATCCGAGTGCCATGAGCGCGGCGGCGAGCATGAACATCAGCCAGACGATCGCCCACGGCTTGCCGCGGACGAGCTTGAGTGCGGCCTCCATGATCAGGTCGATCGTTCCGTTGGCCCGGGCGATGCCGAACAGCAGCGTGATGCCGAACACGACGAGGAACATGTCGCCGGGGAAGAAGGCCTGGATGTCCTCGATGGAGATTCCGGAGACCCAGCCGCCGACGATGAAGGCGGCGGCGAAGCCCAGGATGCCCATGTTGATGGGCCGGAGGGTGGCGATCGCGAAGACGGCGACCAGGGCCGCCATGGAGATCAGGTAGGTGGTCATGACGTCCTCACTGGGTTGGCCGCACGGGAAACCGGTCGCCGCGGACAAGGGACTGCTGGACCAGCTGGACAGTGCCGGCCAGCTTGGACATGTCGACTCCGGTGTGCACGCCGCGGGCGTGGAGGTGCGCGACCAGTGCCTCGGTCGCGAGGTTCCCGTGCGCGCCGGGCGCGAACGGGCAGCCGCCGTAGCCGCCGACGGCGCTGTCGAAGTGCCGGATCCCGAGCTCCAAAGCGGCGTCGACGGTTTCGAGGGCCTGGCTCTTGGCGTTGTGCAGGTGCAGGCCCAGCTCCACGTCCGGCAGGGCCTGCTGGACCGCGGCAACAGAGGTTGCGACCTGCTCGGGTGTCGCAATCCCGAGGGTGTCGGCCAGCCCGACTCGCTCGACGCCGATGCCGGCGACTCGTGCGACGACCTCGACGAGCCGGGCGGCCGGGACAGGGCCGTCGAACGGGCATACGAAGGCGGTGGAGACGCCCGCGACGAACGCGGTGCCGGGGTGCTCGGCGACCGCTGCGGCCAGCTCGTCGATGGCCTGGTCGACGTCGCGGCCCGCGTTGGCGCGGCTGTGGCCGCTGCTGGCGGAGGCAACGACCTCGACGACCTCCACTCCGCTGGCGGCGGCCCGGTGGACTCCCTTGGCGTTGAGGGCGAGCGCGAGGCGACGCGCCCCGAGGCCACGGGTGCCGTCGACGACGTCGCCGGCGTCAGCCATCTGGGGTACGCGTGCGGGGTTGACGAAGGAGGCGACCTCGAAGGTGGTGATGCCGGCGTCGACCAGTGCCTGGGCGATGGCGATCTTGTCACGGGTGGCCACGACGACGTCCTCGTCCTGGAGCCCGTCGCGCAGCACCACGTCGGTGACTTCTACGTTCATCTCAGATCACCCCTGCCTGGGCGAGTCGGTCCAGCTCTTCGTCGCTGAGCCCGAGTCCTGACAGCACCTCGTACGTGTGCTGGCCGAGGGCCGGGCCGGCGGTGCGGACCTCACCCGGGGTGCGGGAGAAGCGGGGAACGACGGCGGGCATGGTGAGGGTGCCGAGGGCGGGGTGCTCGACCTCGATCAGGCTTTCGCGTTGCCGGACGTGCGGATCGGCGAAGACGTCGGCCATGGTGTTGACCCGGCTCACCGGGACCCCGGCGTCGTCGCAGGCCTTCTGCAGCTCCTCGCCGGTCCGGGCGCCGAACCAGTCGGTGACGATGCCGTTGACCGCCTCGCGGTTGAGCACCCGGTCGCGGTTGGTGCGGTAGCGGGGGTCGGTGGTCATGTCCTCGCGGCCCATCAGCGCGGCGAGGCGGTTGAAGGTCTTGTCAGTGCTGGTGGAGAGCACCATCCACACGTCGTCCGACGCCTGGAACAGCCCGCAGGGGACGGTCGCGGGAACCTGGTTGCCCTGGCGCTCATGCACGGTGCCCAGGCGGTCGTACTGGGTGACGAACGCTTCGAGGAACCGCAGGATCGACTCGTACAGCGCGACATCGACCTCCTGTCCTTCGCCGCCGAGAGCGTCGCGGTGATAGAGCGCCGACATGGTTCCGAAGGCGGCGAAGAGACCCGCGACGTAGTCGACGAGGTTGATCGGAGGGAGCACCGGTGGCCCGTCGGGAAATCCGGTGCTGTGCACATAGCCGCTGAACGCGGTGGCCGGAGTGCCGAAGCCGGGCATCGGCGCGTACGGTCCGGACTGTCCGTAGCCGCTCACGCGCGTGACCACGAGGTCGGGGTTGGTTTGGCGCAGCGTCTCGACATCGAGGCCCCAGCGGTCGAGCGTGCCGGGGCGGAAGTTCTCCAGCAGTACGTCGTGCTCGGCAACGAGCCGCAGGAAGAGGTCGCGGCCCTCGTCCTGGCGGAGATCGAGAGTGATCGACCGCTTGTTGCGAGCCAGCGACGCCCACAGCAGTGACTCCTCGCCGTCGAACGGCTGCAGGCCGCGCAGCGGGTCCCCGACCGAAGGGACCTCGATCTTGACGACGTCCGCTCCGAGATCACCGAGCAGGGCGGCAGCGAAGGGCGCCGCGAACACGTTGCCGGCGTCGAGCACCTTGACGCCTGTCAGCGGGCCACGGCTGCAGGAGCCGGGCGGTGGTGAAGTGGGAATCATCAGCCATCCGTTCTCATTTTCTGGCTATGCACTCTCAAATGTTGAGAGTGCGGACACCGTAGGGTGGCGCTTCGATCCCTGACAACCCCTTGGACCGAGAATCGGGTACTGGTCGGTAGCCCCGGTCTTCAAGTCCTGCGATAAGCCGGCGCGCGGCCCGGCCGGGTCGGGGTGGCGGTGCGCAGCAGCGGAAGAATGCGCGGGGGAACCAGGACAGAGAGCACCATCACGCTGGTCGATCGGACGACCGAGGCGGACCGGTTCAGCCTGACCAGCGTGGCCTGCAGCTCTTGGTGCGAAGGTGTGGCCACCTTGCACAGCACATCGGAAGAGCCTGTGGTGACGTATGCCTCGAGGACGTGCGGGATGCCCTCAAGGTCGGCGGCCACATCGTCCAACGCCCCCTGGGCGATCTCGAGGGTCACGAACGCCTGGACCGGGAATCCGGCCGCTGCGGCATCCACCGAGGGGTCCCAGTCGCTGATCACGCCCGACTCGGTCAGTCGCTTCAACCGGCTCTGAACCGTTGCCCGCGCGACCTTGGTCAGGCGCGATAGCTCCAGATCGCCCACGCGGGGGTTCTCGGAGAGGGCGGTGAGGAGTGCCACGTCGAGCTCATCCAGTTCGCAGTTCGCGTCATTCATGGCGCCAAGGTAGCCATTTTGACTAGCTGCGGTCGCCCCTGCCGGGCCCAACTGGTCACCTTGCCCACTTCAAAGTGGGCATATTGCATGGTTCTCAAAGTGTGGTGTCTGCTTCTCATGACCGTTCTGGACGAAAGGACCTCGACCATGTCGCTGCAGGACACGCTGACCAACGAGGAGCGGCTCGCCGAGCTCGACCTCGATTCCCTCAAGCAGCTCGTCGGCCTCGTCGAGTACGACGCCGGAAACGATCCGTTCCCGGTCACCGGCTGGGACGCGGCGGTGTGGGCCGTCGGGAACGCCACCCAGGCCGCGCGCTTCTTCCAGTCCGCGTTCGGCATGGAGCTCGTCGCCTACTGCGGTCCGGAGACCGGCGAACGCGACCACATGGCCTACGTGCTCAAGTCCGGCGCGGTCCGGTTCGTGTTCAAGGGCGGCGTCCATCCGTCGAGCCCGGTCATCGCCCACCACGCCAAGCACGGCGACGGCATCATCGACATCGCTCTCGAGGTGCCCGACGTCGACAAGTGCATCGAGCACGCGCGCTCGGTGGGTGCCACCGTCCTCGAGGAGCCGCACGACGTCTCCGACGAGCACGGCACCGTGCGGGTGGCCGCGATCGCGACGTACGGCGAGACCCGGCACACGCTGGTCGACCGGTCGAACTATGCCGGCCCGTACCTGCCCGGGTACGTCGCCCGCACCTCGTCCTACCAGAAGCGCGAGGGTGCCCCGAAGCGGATCTTCCAGGCATTGGACCACATCGTCGGCAATGTCGAGCTCGGCCGGATGGACGAGTGGGTCGAGTTCTACAACAAGGTGCTCGGCTTCACGAACATGGCCGAGTTCATCGGTGACGACATCGCCACCGACTACTCCGCACTGATGTCGAAGGTGGTCGCGTCCGGCAACCACCGGGTGAAGTTCCCGCTCAACGAGCCCGCGGTCGCGAAGAAGAAGAGTCAGATCGACGAGTACCTGGAGTTCTACGACGGTCCTGGCGCCCAGCACCTGGCCCTGGCGACCAACGACATCCTCCGCACCGTCGACGAGCTGCGCCGCGAGGGTATCGAGTTCCTCAACACCCCGGATTCCTACTACGAGGACCCCGAACTGCGCGCCCGGATCGGTGAGGTGCGGGTTCCGATCGAAGAACTGCAGAAGCGCGGCATCCTCGTCGACCGTGACGAGGACGGCTACCTGCTCCAGATCTTCACCAAACCCCTGGGCGACCGGCCGACGGTGTTCTTCGAGTTCATCGAGCGGCACGGCTCGCTGGGCTTCGGCAAGGGCAACTTCAAGGCCCTGTTCGAGGCCATCGAGCGCGAGCAGGACCGACGCGGCAACCTCTGACCGCGGTCACCCCAGGAAGGCAGGACGCCATGGCCCACTACCAGCGCAACGGGAAGATCCCGCCGAAGCGGCACACCCAGTTCCGTGATCCGGCCGGCAACCTGTACTACGAGGAGCTGATGGGCGAGGAGGGCTTCTCCTCCGACTCCTCGCTGCTCTACCACGTCAACGTACCCTCGGCGATCGCCGATGCCCGCACCTGGGAGCTGCCCGACCAGACCACAGTGCCGAACGAGCCGCTGACCCCACGGCACCTGAGGCTGCACGAACTGTTTACCGGCCAGGAGTGGAAGTCCACCGACGCGGTCACCGGCCGGCGTCTGGTGCTCGGCAACGGGGATGTGCGGATCGGCTACGCGGCGGTCGGTGAGACCTCGCCGCTGTACCGCAACGCGACCGGCGACGAGTGCGTGTACGTCGAGTCCGGCACCGGCACCGTGGAAACGGTCTTCGGTGACCTGGACGTCGGGCAGGGCGACTACGTGATCCTGCCCCGGGCCACCACTCACCGGTGGGTACCGTCCGGCGACGGGCCGCTGCGGCTGTACGCGATCGAGGCCGACGGCCATATCGCCCCACCCAAGCGGTACCTCTCGCAGTACGGCCAGTTCCTGGAGCACGCGCCCTACTGCGAGCGGGACCTGCGCACCCCCACCACGCCGCGCGTGGTCGAGGAGCAGGACGTGGAGGTGTACGTCAAGCACCGCGGAACGGCCCCCGGAGGCCTGGCCGGGACGGTGCACGTGGTGTCCCGGCACCCGTTCGACGTGGTCGGCTGGGACGGCTGCCTGTACCCGTACGCGTTCAACATCGCCGACTACGAGCCGATCACCGGCCGGGTCCACCAGCCGCCGCCGGTGCACCAGGTCTTCGAGGGCCGCAACTTCGTGATCTGCAACTTCGTGCCCCGCAAGGTCGACTACCACCCGCTGGCAGTGCCGGCGCCCTACTACCACGCCAACGTCGACTCCGACGAGGTCATGTTCTACGTCGGCGGCGACTACGAGGCCCGCAAGGGGTCCGGCATCAACGTCGGATCGGTCTCTCTGCACCCCGGTGGCCACTCGCACGGCCCGCAGCCAGGCGCCGTCGAGGCCAGCGTCGGGGCCGAGGAGTTCGACGAGCTCGCGGTGATGGTGGACACCTTCCGTCCGCTCGCCCTCGGCGAGGGGGGCCGCGCCACCGACGACGGAATCTACGCCTGGTCGTGGGCAGGACGGGGTCCGGACGCATGACCGCACGCCGGCACGCCAGCGAGTGGGCGCCCGTGGGCACGGCATGGTTCCAAGGCCTGTTCGACGACGCCGCGCTCTTCCCGCCCGGCAATGCCGCGATGGCCGATGCGGTGGAGAGGCACCTGGCCTGGAAGGCATCGGCGCAGGCGGCGTACGTGGGGGCGTTCGTCTGCGCCGACGCCCGCTGGCCGGAACTGGTGAAGCACCTGCCCACCGCCTCCCGGATCAAGGCCTCGGTAACCGTGCCCGGCGGCATGGACGGACTGTCCGCGGCCGTCGCTGCCGCCTCGCACACCCCGAAGGCGACGCTCGTCGCCGTCGAGGTCCCGCTGCTGCGCGGGCAGCGCGTCGCTGCGCTCACCACGCAGCTCGATCGCGAGCTGCCCGCCCACACGACGGGCTACGTCGAGGTCCCCGTCAGCGAAGTCGACCACGCCCTGTGCCGCTCCCTGGCACTCACCCGCCACCACCTGAAACTACGCACCGGCGGAACCACGGCCACGGCCTTCCCGACCGAGAACGAGCTCGCCGCGGCCATGGGGAACGCCATCCGCAACCGGCTGTCGTTCAAGCTCACCGCCGGCCTGCATCACGCCGTCCGCCACCGCGACCCTGTCACCGGCTTCGAGCACCACGGCTTCCTCAACGTCCTGCTGGCGACCTCGGCCGCCCTGGCCAACAGCCCCACCTCGTCCGTCGCCTCGATCCTCGCCGACCGCAACCCGGCCTCGGTCGCCGAGGCATTCCGCCGACTCGACGTCGAAACCACCCACTCCGTGCGCCGTCAGTTCGAGTCGTTCGGCACGTGCAGCATCGACGAGCCACTCGACGACCTGACCGCGTTGGGCCTGATCGAGGAGACCCGACCATGACCATCGACACCCGCCCCCACACCACCGTCGGCCGGACCTGGCTGGAGCTGCCGGACGACCACCCGTTCGGAATCCAAACCCTCCCGTACGGCGCGTTCACCACCTCCACCGGCGACACCCGGGTCGGCGTCCGCATCGGCGACCAGGTCTTGGACCTCACTGCCGCGTCCGCACGACTGGATCCCGCCCACGCCGCCCTGTTCGCCGCCGGCAGCCTTGACCGACTGCTCGCCGCCGGACCCGACGCCTGGACCCGCACCCGAGCCACCCTGACCGACTGGCTCACCGACCCGACCCGCCGTCACGACCTCGAGCCGCTGCTCGTCGCCGTCGACGAAGCCGCGATGGTCCTGCCGTTCACGGTCGCCGACTACGTGGACTTCTACGCCTCCGAGCACCACGCCACCAACCTCGGCAACCTGTTCCGGCCCGGCCAGCCCCCGCTGCCCCCCAACTGGAAGCACCTCCCGATCGGTTACCACGGACGCGCCGGCACCGTGGTCGTCTCCGGCACCCCCGTCATCCGACCGCAGGGCCAGCGCCGCACCCCGGACGGCGACGTGGTCTTCGGCCCGTCGGTCCGGCTCGACATCGAGGCCGAGCTCGGCTTCGTAGTCGGCACCCCGAGCGCTCTCGGCCGGCCGGTCGACCTCGCCGCCTTTCCCCAGCACGTCTTCGGCGTCTGCCTGGTCAACGACTGGTCCGCCCGCGACATCCAGGCATGGGAGTACGCCCCACTCGGCCCGTTCCTCGGCAAGTCCTTCGCCACCTCCGCCGCACCGTGGATCGTGCCCCTCGCCGCACTGGAGGCCGCACGCGTGGCGCCGCCCGCCCGGGCGCCCCGGCCGCTGCCGTACCTGGACGACACCGACGCCGACCCCTGGGGCCTCGACATCCGGCTCGAAGTCTCACTCAACGGCCACGTCGTCTCCCGGCCTCCGTTCGCGTCGATGTACTGGACCGCCGCCCAGCAGCTGGCGCACATGACCATCAATGGAGCCTCCCTGCGCACCGGTGACTTCTTCGCATCCGGCACCATCAGCGGACCCCGAGCCACCGAACGCGGCTCCTTCATCGAGCTCACTTGGGGAGGCAACGAACCTCTGCAGCTGCCGGACGGCAGCACCCGCACCTTCCTTGAAGACCATGACGAGGTGGTGATCACCGCGACCGCACCCGGGCCCAGCGGCACCACTCTCGGACTCGGCGAGGTTCACGGCCGGATTGCCCCGACACACAGAAGTGACTGATATGGACAAGACCTTGTCCTCCGCGGCAGAGGCGGTGGCCGACGCCGCGAGTGGTTCGACGCTGGCGACACCGAGACCGTCCAGCTGAAGGTAGTCCCCAAGGCTGCGCCCCCGGCGGTGACACCCTGCCCCAAAGGGTGTTGCAGAAGGCTTGGTGGCGGGCGTTTTGCCTGTATGGGTGGGGGGTTGAGGGCTGAGCCGGTGTGGGTGGAGACGTTCACCGGGTTGCGGATGGGGAGGTTCGAGCGGCTGCTTCGGGTGGTGCGGGAACGGGGCGGCAACGGTCCTGGTGGTGGTCGGCCGTGGTGTCTTCCGCTGGCCGAGCGGGTGCTGCTGGTGGCCGTGTACTACCGCACGAACCTCACCATGCGGCAGCTCGCCCCGCTCTTCGGCTGCTCACCCGCCACCGTCTGCCGGGTCATCCAGCGCCTGCGACCGCTGCTTGCGCTGGAGCCGGCGCCCCGTCCCGTGCCGGGCAACGACCGGTTATGGATCGTGGACGGCCCCTTGGTCCCGGTCCGTGACCGGAAGGTCGCAGCCTCCTCACGCAACTACCGGTTCTCGGCGAATGTGCAGGTCATCATCGACGCCGACACCCGCCTGGTGGTGGCATCCTCCTGGCCGGCACCCGGCAACAAGGCAGATGCACACGTCTGGCGCGAGTCGGACCTGCCCGCGGTGGCGGCAGGCACGACCGTGATCGCGGACGGCGCCTACATGGGCACCGGCCTGATCGTCCCGCACCGCAGACGAGCCGGACGCCCGCTCCTGCGCGGCCAGGAGGAAGACAACGCCGAAC